>NZ_KQ758657.1:0-44338 GCF_001457055.1 Priestia veravalensis
TTCAGTGCATAAGAAAACAAAAAATCGGCAGTATCATTGAGTTTGTGTATCGTGAAACCACAAATGGAACGTCACTTGAGCAAATTAAAAATGAGCTCCAAGTGGCATAGGGTACCTATCATTTCTAATCGAATGGAAATATTTGTATCGGAAAATGCTCATTATCAGTCCTTATGAAAACATCCTGACATTGATATTTATTTTAAGAAAAACAAAAAAACATTCAAAAATTCGTTTTAAATGTCGAAATAAAAAGCAGATACACTAAAATCACGATGCACTGAGCGGACAAAGATAGGAGACATAGAAATGGATAAAACATCTTTTTTTGGTTTGATTTTAGCATTGGTTGCACTAATGATAGGAATGTTTCTTAAAGGCGTTAGCCCAGCTGTTTTAATGAACCCTGCGGCCATTTTAATCATTGTTCTAGGAACAATCGGAGCGGTAGTCATTGCGTTTCCAACAAGTGAAATAAAAAGGGTACCTAAGTTATTTGGCGTTCTTTTTAAAGAGCCAAAGATGGCTACACCAAAAGATCTTGTGTTTATGTTTTCTGAATGGGCACAAGTTGTTCGAAAAGAAGGGTTATTATCATTAGAAGCAAAAACAGCTGATGTGGAAGACCCTTTCTTGCAAAATGGATTAAATTTAGCAATTGATGGGCAAAGCGCAGATTACATTAGAGACGTGTTATCTGAAGAGATTGAAGCAATGGAAGACCGCCATCAGGCTGGCGCAGCTATTTTTTCACAAGCAGGTACATATGCACCGAGTTTAGGGGTACTTGGAGCAGTCATTGGGTTAATTGCTGCTTTAGGAAACATGGCTGACACAACTAGTTTAGGGCATGCTATCAGCGCTGCTTTCGTTGCAACACTACTAGGTATTTTTACGGGGTACGTTTTTTGGCATCCATTTGCTAACAAATTAAAACGTAAATCTAAGCAAGAAGCAAAGGTTAAATATATGATGATCGAAGGCGTTCTGTCTTTACTAGAAGGTGAAACACCAAAAGTGATTGAACAAAAGCTGGCATCTTATTTACCAACAGCTGAGCGTAAGAAGCTATTGCAGGAAAGCGAAGTGGCTGAAAATGAGTAAAAAGCGTTCAAAGAAACAAAAAGAGGACGCTCATGTTGACGAGAGCTGGCTATTACCGTATGCGGATTTATTAACGCTATTACTTGCGTTATTTATCGTTTTGTTTGCCATAAGTTCTGTTGATGCTCAAAAGTTTCAAGCCTTATCAAAAGCGTTTAATGCAACGTTTGAAGGGGGAACAGGTGTGTTAGAGTTTCAAACACTACCTACTCCAAAAGAAGAAAACCTCCCGGCTGAAGACCCAACGGAAAAAAATGTAGCAAGAGATAGCGGAATGGATCCTAGTGAAAAAGAAGGAGAAAAGCCGTTAACGGAAGAGCAAAAGCAGAAAATTGCTCACGATGCCGACCAGCAAGAGCTGTTAACTGTTCAACAAAAAGTAAATGCATATATGGAAGATAATGGAATTAAAGACAAGTTGCAAACCTCATTAACAGATGAAGGGTTACTAATCTCGATTCGGGATAACGTCTTTTTTGCATCTGGAAGAGCTGATGTTCGACCGGAAGATATACGTCTAGCAAAAGAAATTTCAAATTTGCTTGTAATGGACCCTCCTCGTAATATTATCATTAGTGGTCATACTGATAATGTACCGATACGCAACGCCGGCTTTCAATCAAATTGGGAGCTTAGCGTTATGAGAGCGATTAACTTTATGAAGGTTATTCTAGAAAACAATCGCTTAAACCCAAGTATGTTCAGTGCAAAGGGCTTTGGTGAATTTAAGCCGGTAGCCTCCAATGACACTGAGGAAGGCAAAAAGAAAAACCGCCGGGTAGAAATTTTAATCACACCTCGGACAACAACAGCAGAAAATGAGTAAAAACACGGTTTAATCCGTGTTTTTATTTTTTTGTTATAATAAAAGACGTCGATTTTCATAAGTTCCGCGTACTAAATTAAGCTCTTCTCCCTCTAAAATTAAGTCAATTAAGGCACCATTAAATAAATCAGACACCTGCTTTTTATCATTTGCTTGCAGGTATTCAACTCGATACCATTTCTCATTATAGCTAAAATACATAAAGCGTCCCCACGTATAGTCTAGCCAAAACTTAATTGGTTTGCCGTTCACAAGCTTCTTTACGTACCCCCAGCTTCTTCCTTGGTGTGAATCGGTCATTTTAGGTTGAGCTGAATTGAACACTTGATAATAAAGCTTATTGTGCAAGTCATATAGCATCATACCTAAGTCACTCCTTTTTACTCGTTATTAATTAGTAGTATGCAAGGGAATAGAATTTAGAAGTAGTAAATGGACAAGCCTTCGTAATTTTAAAAATAATGCGAGTGTATACTAAAGAAAGACTGTTTGAAATCATTTACCTTATCTACATGCCGACATAATGGTTAACAAACGTGGGGAGTTGACTGAATTTCAATGCAGAAGAAAGCATAAAGGATTTCAACATAAAGAAATTTTGCTGACGTATAAGCCTATATCTCCTCCTTATTATACAAAAGAAGGAACCGTTGATGAGTGGTTAAGGGATAGAGATCGTCTCTTTACGGTGCACAAACAGAAAGTTTTTCGAGGAAAGCTTTTTCATCAACCCTGGATTTTACAAGATGGACACTATTCTATGAAAAAAATACGATTACGACAGCCTATCTACCAATAAATAAAGATGAAACAATTGTGCATTATGCACAACATCTTGTTACGTATTTTTATTCTTTTCAAAAAATGTGAAGAAATCGATATAAATAAAGGCTTGAACGAGCCTGTGAGGTTGTGGTACTATTTGCCTTGTGAAAATAGTGAATATTACATGGGATAAAAATGGCCTTTTTAGATGTGAAAAGGTAAATGAATTGAAAGTATATTTACATAAATTTGTTCGAATTATACATTTTTATCAAAAGATGTGTGCGCTTTTACATCCTGCAGCCATCTAGTATTCAAGTCATAAGTTTAGGGGGATTTGATTTTGAAAACACCAAGATTACCTTCAATTGGTGAAATTATGATCGTGTTACTTTTATTTCTAGCGGTTGTTGTTTCATTCGCACTCATTTTCGAACTTCCCATCCAGCTAGCGCTCTTTATTTCATGGTTTATTGTTATTGCGTTAGGTATTCGCTTAGGGTATAAATATGATTTTTTACAGAAAGCGATTACAAAAGGGATTGGAAACGGGTTAGAAGCGATTCTGATTTTATTGGCAGTAGGAGCTTTAATTGGAACATGGATCTCTGGAGGGATTGTTCCATCATTAATTTACTACGGCTTAGAGTTTATTAACCCTACGTTCTTTTTATTAGCTACTTTAGTTATTTGTTCAATCACTTCTGTTGCAACGGGTACATCATGGGGCACAGTAGGAACAGCAGGTATTGCAATGATGGCGATAGGGGAAGGAATGGGAATGCCTCTACCGCTCGTAGCTGGGGCAGTTATTTCTGGAGCATATTTCGGAGACAAGCTATCTCCACTATCTGATAGTACAATCTTGTCTGCTTCCATGGCAAAAGTGGATGTAATTGCTCATGTGCGAGCAATGCTTTACTTAGATATTCCAGCTTATATTGTTACATCTATTTTGTTTACCATTGCTGGATTTATGTACGGTGGTAACAACTTTGATAGTGAGCGAGTAGAGTTTTTAAAATCATCTTTACACGATGTGTTCCAAATTAATGTGTGGATGCTTGTTCCAATGGTTGTTGTTATTGTTTTATTAGCATTAAAAAAGCCGTCACTACCATCAATTGCAGTGGGTTCTTTACTTGGTGTAGTATGGGGAGTCCTTTTTCAAGATTTAAGCGTATCAACTGCTTTTCATACAGCTTACAGCGGGTTTTCCATCGAGTCAGACATCACCTTTATAACAGAATTGCTAAACCGCGGTGGAATTGAGAGTATGGTTGGTTCAATTATTGTTATTATTTTTGGATTAGGCTTTGGTGGCTTGCTGGAAGAGTTAGGTGTACTAAAAGTACTTCTCTCTAAATTTGAACAACTTTTAATAAATGCCGGGAACGTCACGACAGCTACGATTTTTACAGGTCTACTAGGAAATATCTTCGGTTGCGCTATGTACGTATCGCTTATCTTAACGCCAAAGATTATGCAAGATAGCTATGATCGTTTAAAAATCAATCGACTTGTATTAGCGCGTAACTCTGAAGTAGGTGGAACGTTAACCTCAGGTATGGTTCCATGGACCGATAATGGTATTTTCTTAACAACGATCCTAGGTGTATCAACGTTTGCTTATCTACCGTTTATGTGGTTAAGCTTTGTTTCTATTATTATTGCTATTATTTATGGTTATACTGGAAAATTTATTTGGTATACAACAGATGAAAATAAGAACGTTAGCTGAAAAGCTAGCGTTTTTTATTTGAAAACGTTAGCTTTCTATTTTGTATTCATGAAATGTTGTAAAAAACCAGAAAAATTTTATAATCAAACAATGATTCTGATAGTAATACTTGCTTGTAGTCAAACAACTAGAACGAAAAGCGAGTAAAAGAATGTTGGGAAAGATAGAAGGAAAGAAGTGAAGTTAATGGCACAACATGAAGGACAAAATGATCTGAAGCGGACGATGAAAAGTCGTCACTTATTTATGGTCTCACTCGGAGGTGTAATTGGAACAGGATTTGCTGTAGGGTGGTTATATTGGTTAACTTGGGTTATTACCACTGCTATGTTATGCAGTTTATTATTGGAGACGACGTAAAGGATTAAACGTATATACAGATCAAAGTGAGGCAAAGTAAGAAAAGAGTTTGGGACATAACAAAATGATTGCTTCTAAAAGACGAACACTAGCTGTTCCCATCTCTTTAGTTTGTCTCAACACGTTCGTTCCATTGCGCTACGGCCACTCGCTTGCCGCGGGGAGGAACCTGAGCTTCCTCGCTGCGCTGCGGGATCTCCGTTTTCCCTCTTTTTCCCGCAGGAGTCGAGTGTCCTACGCTCCATTCCACCCTGTTTCCAACATTGTTTTCACAATCAACAAAAAACCTGAATGATTAAAAGTTATGAACTCTCAATCGTTCAGGTATAGTAAGGGCTGAACTACTTATGTCTCAGTCTCTTTATTATTCTATGTATTTTTTATATTTGAAACAGACAAAAACACCCTATCCATTCCGAACTGGTTAAGTGTCCCGCAACAAGCGAAATGGTGATGGATAGGGTGCTAAGCTAAGAATAAGCTTTTTTCATACGAATGTCAATGTTTAGAGGGATGAACATTGACATAATGGTCCATTGTAACGTTTGGCTCGAAGAAACGTCCCATTTGTTTGTCCCATTCTTCGAATAATGAAGATTGGACAAAATTCACCATATGACTTTCAACATTTTCCCATTCAACAATAATCATATATTTAGTATCTGTTTCAATGCATCGATGAATGGAATGATTAATATATCCTGGTACAGATGCGATAACGTGAGCGGCTTGATGAAATGCTTCTTCAAACTCTGCTAGTAGCTCTTTTTTAATACGGAAAAAAGCAACTTCTTTAATCATAATGTCCTCCAAATTTCTCTATATAAGATAAACAACTTCAAAGATTACCTCACATGGTTCGTAAACAGAGCAAACTCTTTTTACGCTTTCACCAACTTTTCATTTTGTTTTTGTATAGTTAGAAGCGTAGAAAGAAAACTGTTCAAAAAGCTCATAATTCTTGCGCTTACATACATAGCGTAAGTCATGGATGGAAGTTAGGAGAGGTAAGAAAATGGATAAGAAGAAAAAGAAAAAGCTTTTTTCTTTTCTTGGTATCATTGCTGCTGGTGCTATCATTGCGGGTGTCGTGTACCAAGTCAATCGCGTTGATGCAGTAGCAAGTGTTGATGGAGACAAAATCACAAAAGACCAATTATATGAAGTGTTAATGTCTCAAGGTGGAACTGACGTTTTAGATTCAATGATTGAACAAAAAGTCATTAATAAAGAAGCGGAAAAGAAAAGTGTAACAATTAGTGAAAAAGAACTCGACAAAGAGCTTGATGCGTTAATTACATCATATGGTGGAGAAGATACGTTTAATCAAGCTTTAGAAGCAAATGGTATTAAAGAAAGCGAAGTAAAAAAGGATTTAGAAACAAACTTAAAAGCTAAAAAGCTGGTAGAAGATACAATTGACATCTCTGAAGACGAGATGAAATCATATTTTGATGAAAACAAAGACTCATTTGATCAGCCAGAGCAGGTAAAAGCAAGTCATATTCTTGTAAAAGATGAAAAAACGGCTAATGAAGTTAAGAAAAAACTGAGCGATGGTGAGAAATTTGCTGAGTTAGCAAAAGAATATTCGACGGATACAGCCTCTAAGGAAGATGGAGGAGATTTGGGATACTTTAGTAAAGAAGATATGGTTCAAGAGTTTAGTGATGCTGCATTCGACTTAAATGTTAATGAAATTAGTGAGCCTGTTAAAACAGAGTATGGTTATCACGTTATTAAAGTAATTGATAAAAAAGCAGCTCAAGATGCGAACTATGAAAATAGCAAAGAGGAAATTAAACAACTCTTGTTAGAGAATAAATTTCAGTCTGAATATCCAACTTGGTTAGAAGAAACAAAGAAAAAGTATGACATTGAGAATTTTTCGTAATCCATTATTCTAAATAAAGTGAGGAATGAAAATGAAAACGCAAAAGCCTTACAATAAGTTAGAACAAATCGTAGAAAAATTAAAAGAGCGCGGAGTACGAGCTGAAATATGTCGCCGCGTGGTACAAGTAACAGAAAGTGTAAACAACCAATCAAATTCTCATTCTCAACATGCTTTTAACCGTTGACATAAATAAAATAAATAAGGACATAAACAATCAGCAGGTAAACCTACCTGCTGATTGTTTATGTCCTAGCGATAAAGTAGTATATTTATAAATGAATGGAGCTGAGAAAATATGAATGTTTTATTAGCAGAAGATGATTTGCAACTAGGAGAGCTAGTAAGTTATATGTTAAAGAAAAAAGCAGGCTTTAACGTCGAATGGGTGACGGAGGGGCGTGATGCTTACTTTTATGCTGTTGATGCGCATTATGATATTCTCATTTTGGATTGGATGATGCCAAACGGAGATGGAGTAGAAATTTGCCAACAGCTTCGAAAGGAAGGCTATAATGGCGCAATTTTAATGTTAACAGCAAAAGATGCTGTTCAAGATCGCGTGCATGGATTAGATGCTGGTGCGGACGATTATATGGTGAAGCCGTTTGAAATTGATGAACTGTTGGCCAGGCTGAGAGCTTTGTCTCGCCGCAACTATGCTCCAATTGTTGAAGAAACTGTTAAAATCGATCAAATCACCTTAAACCGTTCGAGTCAAATGATGAATAGTGGAGACAAATCAATCCAGCTCAGCCCAAGAGAATTTCAGCTGTTGGACTTTTTACTGAAAAATAAGGGACAGGTCTTATCAAGAGATATTATATTAGATCGCGTTTGGGGCTATGAATCGGATGTATCCATTAAAACAATCGATGCAACGGTCAAACTCCTGCGAAAAAAGCTAGATCATTTTGGGAAACAAGAGCTCATCCAAAGTATACGTGGAGTAGGTTATAAAATTGACTAAAAAGTTAATAAGAAGAGCTCGTAACCGGATGAAGCAAGATTTATTTAGCAAAACGCAAAATCGTCTTACCTTTCGCTACAGTGCGCTGTTAATGATATTTCTGCTTTTATTTGTGTTTATCGTCTATTCACTTGTTTACGTTGTGATTAGCAGTAACCAGCAGCAAAGCTTAAACATGTTGCTCAAGCAAGAAACAAAATTTGTGAAAAGTCTTTTGGTCGAGCAAAATGACCAAGTAGAAGATGAATACCAAGATATTGTTGTGGCAAGGGAAGATGCGTTCTTTTATTATGTCGTTAGTCCAGAAGGTCAGTTACTAATGGGCAGCGAAGCAAGTGAAGGACTAAGACCGAAATTGCTAAACTTAATTAACGGCTGGATTCCGATTGAAAATGAAGTGCGTAAAGAACGCATTGAAACAATTCATCCAAATGTGGAAAAGTTTGAGCGGAATGGTCATGCTGAAGATGAATTTAAGGTAAGTATTGATTTGCTTATGACTGGACAGCCAATTTTTTATAAAGGTGAGTTTTTAGGGATGCTTTACATTGGTAAAAACGTTTCGTTTCTATACCAGTTGCTAAAGTGGCTTTTGGTCATCATGTTATCGTTAACAGTTTTATTTGTAGGCGTAGCCATTTACATGAGTCGTTTAATGTCAAAGCGTGCAATGATTCCCATTGAAAACGCATTTTTAAAGCAAAAAGAGTTTGTAGCCGATGCTTCTCATGAATTGAGAACGCCATTAAGCGTGATGCTATCATCTATTAATGCGCTCGAAATGCAGGATGAAGTAAATGAAGATCCTTTTTCTAAAAAGCTTGTCGGTAATATGAAAGCAGAAGTAAAGCGGATGACTAAGCTTGTAAGTGATTTGCTTACGCTGGCTCGGTCTGATGCTAGCAAAAACCAGCAAGCCTTTAATAAATTTGATATTAAAAAAATGGTTGAAAAAGTAATGCAGTCCGTTGAGCCACTTGCTCACTCTAAAAATATTAGCTTACATCTAGAAGCACCTGACCAGATAGAGCTTTCGGGAGATGAAGAAAAGCTTACGCAGCTCATGTATATATTATTGGATAACGGAATTAAATACACCACTCCACAAGGACACGTAAAAGTATTGATTAAGCAAAGACCGAATGCAGTTGAAATTCGAGTGGCTGATACGGGTGTTGGTATCCATAAAGATGAACAAAAAAGAATTTTTGATCGCTTTTACAGAGCGGACAAATCTAGGTCTAGACAAATGGGCGGACATGGTCTTGGTTTAGCAATTGCGAAATGGATTGTTGATATGCATAAAGGAACAATTAAAGTGGAAAGTGAACCTGAGAAAGGAACCACTTTTCGAATCAGTTTACCTCAATGAAAATGTGCCGGATACTCGTGTATCTAGGTACATTTTTTGTCTAGTTTGCACAAAACATCTTTTAAAAAAAGGCAAAATACACGATGAAAAAATTAGAAAATTCAGTTATATTTAAAATAATCTAATGCAAGTGGAAGGGGTTTATGGATGAAAAAGTATGACTTACTTATCAAAAGTGGAACGGTTGTGTTAGAAAACGAGGTATGCGTAATAGATATTGGTATATATGAGGGTAAGATTATTGCTTTAAAGTCTACTATTGATACCAGCCTAGCGAAAGAGGTACTAAGAGCAGAAGGAATGCATGTATTACCTGGAGCTATTGATATACATGTTCATTTTGATGAGCCTGCAAGAGAGCATTGGGAGGGATTTGATAATGGTTCAAAAGCGATGGCAGCAGGAGGGTGTACAACCTATTTTGACATGCCTCTAAATGGTGTTCCGCCTACCATAACGAAAGAAGCTTTTTTAAATAAAAAGAAGCTTGGAAATGAGAAGTCATTTGTAAACTTTGGTTTATGGGGAGGATTAGTACCTGGTAATAAAGATGAACTTAAAAAGATGGCAAGGCAAGGGGCTATTGGTTTTAAAGCATTTATGTCAGAAGCAGGATCAGAGTTCGAATTTTCAGATGGACTTACGCTCTATGAAGGGATGAAAGAAATCGCGAAGTTGGGTAAGGTTCTCGCTTTGCATGCAGAGAAAGACAAAACGATTAAAGAGCTTCAAAAACAAAAAGAGGAACAGGGGCTTACATCGATTAGAAGCTATTTAGAAACAAGGCCAATTGAAGTGGAAGTAGAAGCAGTTAAAGAAGCATTAGAGTATGCTGAGCAAACTGGATGTTCACTCCATTTTGTACATATCAGTAGCAAAGAAGCTGTTGACTTAATCGTAGATGCTAAAAAAAGAGGGGAAGATGTTACTTTAGAAACTTGCCCACACTACTTATTGTTTGGAGAAAAAGACTTTGTACAAATTGGAGCACTGGCTAAATGTGCACCACCGCTCAGGTCAAAAGCAGAACAAGAGAAACTGTGGTTATCGATGGAAAAAGGTGAAATTGATATGATATCTTCTGACCACTCGCCGTGTCCTATGGACTTGAAGAAATCAAATAATATGTTTGAGGTGTGGGGAGGAATATCGGGAGGGCAATATACGCTTCAAGCAATGATCACAGAAGGGTATCAAAAAAGAAGCATCCCTCTTACTAAAATTGCACAGTTAACTTCAACGGCTCCTGCCAAGCGTTTTGGGTTGTATCCTCAAAAAGGTAGTATTCAAGTGGGCGGAGATGCAGATCTAACAATCGTTGATTTAAAGAATTCCTACATCGTAAAGCAAAACCGCATGTTTTTTAAACACAAGCACAGCATTTATGAAGGCTATGAATTCAGCTGTACAATTCGCTATACGATTTGTGAAGGTGAAATAGTATACGAGTTTGACACTAACACGTTTCAGCAACCTATTAATAAGTCAAGGTTTGTACAACAAATCGAAAATACAAACGTACGTTGAGAGACTGAGATATAAGTAGTTCAGCCTCTACTATACCTGAACGATTGAGAGTTCATAACTTTTAATCATTCAGGTTTTTTTGATTGTGAAAACAATGTTGGAAACAGGGTGGAATGGAGCGTAGGACACTCGACTCCTGCGGGAAAGAGAGGGAAAACGGAGATCCCGCAGCGCAGCGAGGAAGCTCACACCCAACAAAAAAGAGATGGGAACAGCTAGTGTTCGTCTTTTAGAAGCAATCATTTTGTTATGTCCCAAACTCTTTTTTTTATACCTTTTATTATATCGAAAAACTATATAGGGTAAAAGACACAGTTTTAAAAGAATAGTAGGGTAAAAAGAAATAGAAAATATTAGCTTGATATTATAAAAAATCAGGGGGATGAATAATTAAAATAAAAAATATAAAGGATTTTTTATTTAGAATAAGCTGGTTATATAGCTGTTTTTAAAGCGCGGATAAGAAAAAAGATGTATAAAAAATATGTTTATTTATATTTTTTATATTGACAGAATCATTTTATAAGAATAAAATTTTATTGTTTCTAATTATATATCATCATAATTTTTTGATATTTTAAAAATTAGTAAACAGGGGAAAAAGGGAGAAAGATAGAGAGAAAGGATGTAAAATATGTCGCTTGATAAAGAGAAAATTGTCCAAAGTGTTCCTCAAAAAGGATTTTTTGGCCATCCAAAAGGATTATTTACGCTATTTTTCACTGAGTTCTGGGAGCGCTTTTCCTATTATGGAATGAAAGCACTTCTAATCGTGTATTTATACACGGAAGTGTCTAAAGGTGGACTAGGTATTGATAATGGAACAGCAGCATCCATTATGTCCATTTATGGAGCGCTTGTTTATATGTCAGGAATTATTGGCGGATGGATTGCTGATAGGATATTAGGAACCTCAAGAACAGTGTTCTGGGGCGGCGTGTTGATCATGATTGGTCATATCGTTTTAGCTCTTCCAGCCGGATTTAACGGTGTTTTAGTAGCCATGCTGTTTATTATTTTAGGGACAGGCTTATTAAAGCCAAACGTTTCAAGTGTTGTGGGAGACTTATATAGAGAGAACGACAACCGACGCGATGCCGCATTTAGTATTTTCTATATGGGAATTAACTTAGGTGCTTTTATCGCTCCATTAATCGTATCTACGCTTGGAGAAAACTACGGATTCCATTTAGGTTTCGGTGCCGCAGCAGTTGGAATGTTAGGTGGATTAATTGTTTTTTCTATGACAAAAAAGAAAAACCTAGGTTTAGCAGGTACGGAAGTTCCAAATCCGTTAAAGCCTGGTGAGCGTAAAAAACGTTTGGAATTATTGGTTTAATCGTTGCTGTTCTCGTAATCTTTTTAATTATAGCAGGAGTAGCAGGCTTCTTAACTCTAACGAATGTTATTGCATTCATTAGTTTCTTAGCTGTTATTATTCCAATTATTTATTTCACCGTTATGTATCGTAGTTCCAAAACAACTGATGTTGAACGCTCTCGATTACTTGCTTATATTCCATTATTTATTTCTGCTGTCATGTTCTGGGCAATTCAAGAGCAAGGTTCAACAATCTTAGCCATTTATGCTGAAACATCAACGCAGTTAACTTATGGAAGTTTTACAATTCCAGTAGGGTGGTTCCAGTCGCTTAACCCGTTATTTATTATTTTATTAGCACCTGTATTTGCTAGGCTGTGGGTAACGCTTGGAGATCGCCAACCGTCTACACCGCAAAAATTTTCTTTAGGATTGTTATTTGCCGGTTTTTCATTCCTAGTAATGGTTATCCCGTCAGTAACAGGTGATGCGAATCATTTAACAAGTCCATTATGGCTTGTTTTAAGCTTCTTCTTAGTTGTAATTGGTGAGCTTTGCTTATCCCCAGTTGGATTATCGACAACAACAAAACTAGCGCCAAAAGCATTCTCCGCACAAACGATGAGCTTATGGTTCTTAGCAAGCGCAGCTGCACAGGCAATCAACGCACAAATCGTTCGATTCTATGAGGGGATTTCACAATCCTCATATTTCGGATTATTAGGTGGAATTTCTGTTGTTCTAGGTATCATCATCTTCCTTTCTTCTTCAAAAATTAAGCAATTAATGAAGGGGATTAATTAATAAAGAGACTGAGACATAAGTAGTTCAGCTTCTACTATACCTGAACGATTGAGAGTTCATAACTTTTAATCGTTCAGGTTTTTTTGGTTATGAAAACAATGTTGGAAACAGGGTGGAATGGAGCGTAGGACACTCGACTCCTGCGGGAAAGAGAGGGAAAACGGAGATCCCGCAGCGCAGCGAGGAAGCTCAGGTTCCTCCCCGCGGAAAGCGAGTGGCCGTAGCGCAATGGAACGAACGAGTTGAGACAAACCAAAGAGATGGGAACAACTAGTGTTCGTCTTTTAGAAGCAATCATTTTGTTATGTCCCAAACTCTTTATTTTTTTGATCCAAAGATATTCATAAATGACCTGTAGCTTTGATCATCTTCTTCACCGTTATAAGTGGGAAATTGAAAGAGAGCGTTCATCGTATTCGTTGAGTTTTCAGTTTCAGCAATAATTTGATAGATATGAACGGCTTCGGATGTATAACCATTAGCATATGCATTTTTTATTTGGTTCAGCGTTAAATGAAGCGAGAAAACTTCTTTACGAAGCTGTACCTTCGTGTGCTCATCAAAATAAAGAAATTTTTCGTAATAAAGATTGGATGCTTCATTAAATACTGCCAATCCATTTTCAAGCTCATTTACGGCAATATGCCTAATCGCTTCATCTTCTAATCGTGTAAACGGCTCTTCAATCATTAGACCTAAAATGATAGCTGTATCAGGTTTGAGCATAACTATTTCCTCCTACTCTCAATTCGTCATTATTATATATGTATGGAAACATTGTTAAAATATTCACTACACTTTTAAGGCTAGCCGAACATGGCTAGCTCTATACATTTTAATCATTTAATTTTTTTAGTTACAAAAGTGCTTTAAAAGTTACAAAACGTATCAAGTTATCTGAACATTAAGTATCATAGACTTTGTAGAAAGACAGGAGGTTAAGGGAATGGGTACAGCTCGTAAATTGGAAACGTTTTCTGAGTATCAACAACCTAAGAAATCAAAAGGGCTATGGGCCAAAATTAACGATGTAAAAGTAGGTGTACTTCCGCTCCCACTTTACGTTGTGTTAGCGCTAATTGTTTACGGAGCATCTGTTTATAATCAGCTTCCACCCGATATGATCGGTGGATTTGCAGTTATTATGGTAATGGGGATTTTACTTGGAGACTTGGGTATGAAAATTCCTATCTTAAAAGATATCGGTGGACCCGCAATATTAGCATTGCTTGTTCCATCCATTCTAGTTTTTTATAATTTGATAAACCCTGCTTCTATGGAAGCGGTAACAACATTAATGAAAACATCAAACTTTCTCTATTTTTATATTTCAGTTTTAGTAGCGGGAAGTATCTTGGGAATGAATCGAAAAGTTTTAATTCAAGGCTTTACCAGAATGTTTATTCCACTAGTTGTTGGGACACTGGCATCAGTTGGGGTTGGTCTACTTGTAGGACTACTATTCGGTTATGAAATGAAGCATACTTTCTTCTATATTATTGTCCCAATTATTGGAGGAGGGATCGGTGAAGGTATTCTTCCGCTTTCTCTAGGGTATTCTCAGATTCTAGGTGACTCAGCGGAATCGTTTGTATCACAAATGATACCAGCTGCTGTAATTGGAAACATTGTAGCCGTTATCTGTGCGGGTATGATGAAGCGCTTAGGAGAAAGCAAACCGGAACTTACGGGTAACGGTGTATTAGTTAAAACAGCAGGCGGAGATAAAATGAACGAGGAGACAAACATTGATAAACCTGTCGATTTCTCTTTAATGGGTGCAGGCGTATTAATTGCTTGTTCGTTCTTTATCTTCGGTAGCTTAGCTCATAAATTTTTAGGAATCCCAGGTCCGGTGTTAATGATTGTAGCAGCAACACTAGTCAAATCTTTACAGCTTATGCCGAAAAAGATGGAACAAGGATCTTATCATTTATACAAATTTATTTCATCAAGCTTAACATGGCCACTAATGGTTGGTTTAGGGATTTTATTTATTCCATTAGATGACGTTGTGAAAATTATCACACCTGCTTATATCGTAATTTGTGCATCTGTTGTAATTGCGATGGTAGGAACGGGTTATTTTGTTGGTAAACTATTAAAAATGTATCCGGTTGACGCTGCCATTGTTACAGGTTGCCATAGCGGTCTTGGAGGAACTGGAGATGTTGCCATTTTATCAGCATCAAATCGAATGTCACTTATGCCGTTTGCTCAGGTAGCAACTCGTTTAGGAGGCGCATCGACAGTAATTATTGCAACATTATTAATGAAAGCATTTAGCTAATAAAAGAAGGGACGTTGACAAATAAAATGACATTACGTGAAGAAGCACTTAAAATGCATAAAGAAAAACAAGGAAAGCTTGGAGTACATTCCAAAGTAGAAGTTCAAAGCGCAAAAGATTTAAGCCTTGCTTATTCACCAGGAGTAGCAGAGCCATGTCTTGAAATTGCAGAAGATGCTGAGAAAATCTATGATTATACGATGAAAGGGAATTTGGTTGGCGTTGTTTCAAATGGGACAGCCGTTCTTGGATTAGGTAATATTGGTGCAGGTGCTTCAATGCCAGTTATGGAAGGGAAGGCATTGCTATTCAAGTCATTTGCAAACGTCGATGCATTTCCTATTTGTTTAAATACTGAGGACCCAGACAAGGTAGTTGAAACGGTTAAACTTCTTGAACCTACGTTTGGCGGTATTAACTTAGAGGATATTGCAGCACCTTACTGTTTTGAAATTGAAGAACGCTTAAAACAAGCTTGTAATATCCCAATCTTTCATGATGATCAGCACGGAACGGCAATTGTTACGGCTGCAGGTTTGTTAAATGCGCTACGCTTAGCAAATAAAAAGCTTGAAGATATTAAAGTTGTAGCAAACGGTGCTGGTGCTGCAGGTGTTGCCATTGTAAAACTTCTTTTAAACATGGGTGTGCAAGACGTTATATTATGTGATACAAAAGGAATTATTTATGAAGGACGTCCTGTTGGTATGAATCCATTTAAAGAAGAAATGGCACGCATGACGAACAAAAATCAACAAGAAGGTACCTTAGCGGATGCATTAGTAGATGCAGATGTTTTTGTTGGTGTTTCAGCAGCAGGAGCCGTTACACAAGAAATGATTCGTTCAATGAATGATGATTCAATTATTTTTGCTATGGCAAATCCAGTTCCGGAAATTATGCCAGAAGAAGCGAAAGAAGCAGGAGCTTTAGTGATTGGTACAGGACGTTCAGACTTCCCTAACCAAGTCAATAACGTATTAGCTTTTCCAGGCATTTTCCGCGGTGCACTAGATGTACAAGCAAAAGAAATTAACGAAGAAATGAAAGTAGCTGCAGTGTATGCAATTGCTGGATTAATTGATGAAACAAATATCCATGCTGACTATGTAATTCCAGATCCATTCGATAAGAGAGTCGCAGCTCATGTTGCAGCTGCCGTAGCGAAAGCGGCAATGGATTCAGGGGTGGCAAGGAAACCAATCGATGTGGAAGGTTTACGCAATAAAATGCTTCAAACAAATGAAGTTCCAGAGCTTGTTACAACAAAATGACACATAAAAAAGCCAGCGCCAGCTGGCTTTTCTTTATTTAACGGCTAAACGATTTAAAACAAATTCTTCTACTACCTTCGCAACACCATCGTTCATATTTGTATCTGTTACGTGATTTGCTAACTTTCTAATATCTTCAGGTGCATTTCCCATCGCAACGCCTAAACCCGCAAATTCAATCATGGCTACATCATTATAGCTGTCGCCCATGGCAATTACTTCGTCTCGCGTAATCCCTAGCTTCTGAATAAGAAAATCAAGGCTTGTACCTTTTGTTACTCCAACTTCTGTGAACTCTAAGAAATATGGTTTTGAGCGCATAACGCTTAGCTGTCCATCAAGCTGTTTTTGTAGCTTTTCTTCAACATGAACCAGCTCTTCACTTGGTGCAAGCATCAAGACTTTTACAACAGGATCTTTCACAGCGTCAACGAAGCTAGGTACTAGTTTAATAGGTAAGCCAGTAATATTGCTTTCGATATCCGTAAATTCGTTTTCTACTTCCGTAATAATTTCATCTCCTACATAGGTATGAATCAATACGTTTTCTTGTTTACTCAATGCATCTAATTGATGAACGGTTTCAGGTGATAATGTACTACTAAACAATTCTTCCTTAGTACGCCAATCAATAATTTTTGCTCCGTTAAAGGAGAGGATAAAGCTTCCGTAATCAGCTAGTCGAAGCTCTTCAGCAATATGAATCATGCCATAGGTTGGTCTACCGGAAGCTAGCACAACTTTTACTCCGGCTTCTTGCGCATCCATTAAAGCTTGCTTTGTACGGGGAGAGATTGTATGGTCATCTCGTAAAAGAGTATCATCTAAATCTAGTACAATCATTTTATAGGCCATTTTAATAATTCCTTTCTATGACAATATGTTCATATCGTACTACAAAAGAACAGGTAGTTCAATTTTTGTTCAAGTTACGTGAAAGGAAGTTTCCTAGATCACACACGTAAGGGCAAAAAGGCATATAAAAGCGAAGCAGCTAAAAGATGCTTCGCACAGAGTGATTAGTCTAGTTCTGTAATTGGGTGACGACGAAAAAACTCATTTATTTTATACTCATTGTTATTGTTTTCAACGTTAACGTTTTGAATACCCTTTGAAGCATTTGGTGTAAGCGGATGTCGATAGAATGCTTCTAGTTCTGCACGTGTAATCGTAATGCTTTGAGGAACAACGGTATGAACGTTAAAGTGGACAGAATCAGCATGGTCAATCAACCCAAGCAGTATGGTAGCGTTGTTGAATACGCGTTTTTTAGTAAAATCCGCCGACCAATTGTGTTCAAACTGCCTGCTCGTTTCGGTCGATGCTTGTGTATAATCAACTGAAATATAGGAAGGAGATTTTTGGGTTTGCAACGTTACGTTATGAACATTTTCATGTCCAGGAAGCTCATTAATAACAGAAATAGCATCACGTTGATCTTCATTATATGAATAGTGGTTAGCCTTTAATTTTTCAGCTTCAATCGAATCATTCTTTTGAGAAGCATTATTTATAGCTTGGCATCCAACTAATAGCGTGATAAAAACAAAAAAACAACATAAAAAAGCAGAGTAGCGCATGATAAGTCTCCATTCTTTGCTTGAAAATAACATTGTAATTATATACATCATAAGGATAATTTTACAATAGCTGATAAGAAAAATAATCTAAACCAGAACTTTGTTTACATTGGGAAGTAGAGCGCTTGGGATTATGACCACCTTTTCTAGCTAACAATACATCGAATACTGTAAAAGTTCCTGCTCCAACAATAAATCCCAGAGCAGTCGAGAAAATACCGCTTTTATTGATAGACTCTTGCAAAAATTCACAGGAAGCAGCAGAAATTGTTACGTCGTTTGTTCTTTTTCATACAAATCAATATAGATAAAGCCACTACGGTCAATTTGACCAAGCATAACATCAGAAATGCTGGCGATATTACGAATAGAGAGCTGTTGGTGCACCCAGTCGAGTGTAAAAGAGGACGCAGTTAATTCTTTTTCAACTAGCTTTCCATCTTTAATGAGAAGCCGAGGTAGTCCGCTGCGGCTTTTAACAATGCTCATTGCTTCCATGGTGACAGCTTGGTGACTGCACGCTAAAGCCACCGTTTTGTTCAATAAGGACCGTTTCTACATCTTGAAAAGAAAAGATACTTTGAAGCCTAAGCTGACTAGCAAGCTCTTCGACATTTAAGCGTGCCTTTCTTAAATTTTGTTCAAGAATTCGCCCGTTTTCCATTAAGATAATGGGTTCACCATTGTTTAATAGCCGAAATTTATCAAATTTCATTGAAAGGTAAGAAAATAAAATTTCAAGGACGAGAATGATGACCAAAGCTGGTATATAGTTAGTAAAAGGTTGGTTATGGTCAACCGCGCCCGTAGCAGCAATGGATCCAATGGTGATTCCCACAACAAAGTCACTGAAGTTCATCTTGGATAGCTCTCTTTTTCCCATAATTCTAGTTAAGATAAGCAGAGAAAAATAAGCTAATATTCCTCGTAACAGCAAATCAAAAATGTGCTCCATGACACCATCTCCCTATTCTCTCTTTTTTTAGAGAATGTCCAAAGTGGATAGAAAATATGTAGAAGACAAATAAAAAAAGAGTACAGTAGCGTACTCTTTTTTTGATTTAAGAAGAAGTGTTGTTCCATTTTGTGTAACGAGTGGAAGGAGAAGTGAAGTTCATCATTGATGAAATTAACGATTGCGGGCTGCTTGAAATATTGATAAGCTGAATGGCTGATTCTTGTGAAAAGCCCTCTGTTACAGCATGTTCAACCATACTCATTAACGCATTATAATATCCATTAACATTGAGTAATCCAACTGGTTTTTTATGAATTCCAATCTGTGCCCAACAAAGTGCTTCAAACAATTCTTCAAACGTACCGAACCCTCCTGGAAGAGCGATGTAGCCGTCAGATAAATCGTGCATGGTGGCTTTTCTCTCATGCATGCTGCTTACTTCAATTAATTCCGTGAGGGCGGTATGAACAATTTCACCGCTAAATAGTCCTTTTGGCATAATGCCAACTACGTGACCACCATGCTTTAACATTTCATTGGCTACTTCACCCATCAGGCCCATTTTTGAGCCCCCGTAAATTAATTTATAATCGTGTTGAGCCATATACGCTCCAAGTTCTACGGCAACGTTTCTATAGTGAGGATGAACACCAGAATTAGATCCAGCAAATACACAAATGGCTTTCATATACAGGTCCTCCTTTTCACAGCGTATAGTCATAACATTTCGTTTATTTATGATAAAACCCTTTTTTATGATAAAAAATAATCGATTAATAGAAATGAGAACAGGTGTTTTTGTTTTGATACTAAAAAAAGTAAAACCTCTTTTGGAGTTACCTTGATTATTAGTATAATTTTCTTTATAATCAAAGCGTATATTAAGTGTTTAATAGAAGGTGTCATACAGCGTAGTACGCTAGTTAAAACAAAAAAGCTGAGAATTAAGCACGCTCACATAAAGATTAACTAATAGAAAGTAGGTCGCAGTATGGCGAAAAAGGAACAGCAAAGTCGTATTGAAAAAGATTTTCTTGGCGAAAAAGAACTTCCAAAAGACGTATATTACGGTGTCCAAACAATGCGCGCAGTTGAAAACTTTCCAATCACTGGATACAAAGTGAACAAAGAGATGATTCGTGCTCTTGCGATGATCAAAAAAGCAGCTGCTATGGCGAATATGGATACAAAACGATTATACGATGGTATTGGAAGCGCTATCGTACAGGCGGCTGACGAAGTGATTGCAGGTCAATGGCATGAATATTTCATTGTAGATCCGATTCAAGGTGGAGCGGGTACGTCAATGAATATGAATATGAACGAAATTATCGCAAACCGAGCGCTAGAACTAATGGGGTATGAAAAAGGTGATTATGTAAAGCTTAGTCCGAACAGTCATGTAAACATGTCACAATCTACGAATGACGTGTTCCCGACGGCTATTCATTTATCAACATTGCGCCTATTAGATGATTTATTAGCAACAATGGACAAGATGGTTGAAGTATTTAAAAAGAAAGCGAAGCAGTTTGATCCAATTATTAAAATGGGAAGAACACATCTTCAAGATGCAGTACCTATTCGTTTAGGACAAGAATTTGCTGCATATAGCCGTGTTTTAGAGCGAGATATTAAACGTATAAGCCAGTCTCGCCAACACTTATATGAAGTGAATATGGGAGCAACAGCGGTAGGAACAGGTTTAAATGCTGATCCGAAATATATCGAGAACGTTGTGAAATATCTAGCAGAAATTAGTGGACTACCATTATATGGCGCTGAGCACCTTGTGGATGCAACGCAAAATACAGACGCTTATACCGAAGTATCTGCTGCTTTAAAAGTGTGTATGATGAATATGTCTAAAATTGCAAACGACTTACGCTTAATGGCTTCAGGTCCACGGGCAGGCTTAGCAGAAATTAGCCTTCCTGCTCGTCAGCCGGGATCTTCTATTATGCCTGGAAAAGTAAATCCAGTAATGCCAGAGCTGATTAACCAAGTAGCATTCCAAGTTATTGGAAATGATACTACCATTTGCTTAGCTTCAGAAGCAGGACAGCTTGAGTTAAACGTAATGGAGCCTGTGCTTGTCTTTAACCTACTGCAGTCTATTAGCATTATGAACAACGGTTTTGACGCGTTTACAAAATATTGCTTAGAAGGTATTGAAGCAAACGAAGAACGGTTGAAAGAATATGTAGAGAAAAGCGTAGGCGTCATTACTGCTGTTAACCCACATTTAGGTTATGAAGTTGTTTCTCGTATTGCCAGAGAAGCCATTATGACAGGGAAATCTGTACGGGAACTTTGCTTACAATATGACGTATTGACAGAAGAAGAGCTAGATTTAATCTTAAATCCTTATGAAATGACAAATCCAGGTATTGCAGGTAACTCACTTTTTGATCGTCAATAATCGTTAGACAAGTAGACAGACTGATAATTAACACTAAAATGATAAAAATGGAGGAGTCAACATGAGCAATATTATCCGTACTTTAATGATTCAAACACCAAGCGTACCAGGAAATCTAGGACGAGTAGCTACGGCAATTGGTCGCGTAGGTGGCGATATTGGCGAGGTTGAAACAGTTAAGGTAGGCCATAACTATACGCGAAGAAGTATTACTGTACAGGTTGAGAGCGAAGAGCAGCTAGAAGAATTATTAGATGCAGTTCGTAGCTTGGACGGAATTACGCTACACACAGTTTCAGATGAAGTTTTACACGCTCACGAAGGCGGGAAAATTCAAATGAAAAGTAAAATGAAAATTGAAACGTTAGCGGATTTACGACGCGTGTATACACCAGGTGTAGCTAACGTATGTATGGCGATTAAAGAACAGCCGGAAAAAGCAAAAATTTATACAAGCATTAGCAACACTGTAGCTGTTGTAACAGATGGAACAGCAATCTTGGGTTTAGGTAATATTGGACCAGTAGCTGGTATGCCTGTTATGGAAGGTAAAGCAGCTCTTTTTGATCAGCTTACTAATATTAATGCTATTCCTATCTTATTAGATGTAAATAGTCCCGAAGAAATTATTCAAACAGTTAAAAATATTTCACCAGGATTTGGTGGTATCTTGCTTGAAGATATTGGTTCTCCACACTGTTTTGAAGTGGAAGAGCGCTTAAAGAAAGAACTAGACATTCCTGTTATGCATGACGATCAGCATGGAACGGCCGTAGTTACGTTAGCTGCAGCTATCTCAGCTTGTCGCAGTGCAGGTGTTAACTTAAAACAAGCTCGCGTTGGTCAAATTGGCCTTGGGGCAGCTGGTATTGCCATATGCCGCATGCTAATGGCATATGGTGTCGAAAGCGTAGTTGGCGCTGATAAATCTGAAGAAGCAAAAGATCGTCTTCGCTCTTATGGAGGCGAAACAGTTGATAGCTTAGAAGAGCTAATGGAGCAAAGTGATATTGTTATTGCAACAACTGGTGTACCAGGACTTATTAAAAAAGAATGGGTACAAAAGGGACAAATTATTTTGGCTCTATCAAATCCAAAACCTGAAATCGAACAAGAAGATGCGTTAGAAGCTGGTGCAATTTATGCAACAGATGGACGCTCTGTAAACAATGTATTAGGATTCCCAGGTATTTTCCGTGGCGTACTAAACGCTGGTGTTCGTGATATTACTCACAAAATGCTAGTTGCAGCTGCAGAAGCGATTGCAAATTCAACAAAGCCAGGGGATCTAGTGCCTCATCCGCTAAATGTTAATGTACATGAAGCTGTTGCTGAAGCAGTAGAGCGCGCAGCAGTACAAAGTGACGTAAAAAAGAACGTTTATCAATAATGAATAAAAAGAGGCTGGGACATAAGTAATTCAGTCAATGATAAACCTGAACGATTGAGAGTTCCTCACTTTTAATCGTTCAGGTTTTTTGTTGATTGGGAAAACCTAGTTTGGAAACAGGGTGGAATGGAGCGTAGGGCACTCGACTCCTGCGGGAAAGAGAGGGAAAACGGAGATCCCGCAGCATAGCGAGGAAGCTCAGGTTCCTCCCCGCGGAAAGCGAGTGGCCGTAGCGCAATGGAACGAACATGTTGTGACAATGTAAGGAGGTGAGAAAAGGGAGTGTTCGTCTTGTTGAAAATTTGTTTTGGTATGTCCTACTCTCTTTTTGTATACAAATTAGAAAAAATATGAAAAAATATGAAAAAATACATATTATTGAAACTTTTTGGGCAGCTCAAGCGTATAAGAAGAAAGAATACATGAATTGAGAGGAAATACATATGGAAATTACACATTTACAGGGGAAGCTACCTTCCGAAGCAAAAAGCGCAATGAGAATTCAAGCGCTATTGCCACATATATTGTGGTTAGCAGGAACGATTGGTTATTATGTTCTTGTCTATTTTTTTAATTGGTGGATCTGGATTTTTTGGGTTTCTGGAGCTCTGCTAATCGTTAGCTTTATTGTTTATGTTGTCATCGCTCCGAGCATTTACATGAAAGTGTATTCGTATCAACTAACAGAGACGCATATCGAAGTACAAAAAGGTTTGTTTATCTGGAATCATACAAAAGTGCCGATTGTGAAGGTTCAACATGTGGAAACATCAACGGGGCCAATTTTGCGTAAATACGGTCTGGCTTCAATTAATGTTGTAACAGCTGCAGGATTTCTTGAATTTCCGGCACTACAATCAGAAGACGCAAATAATTTACGCGAAACAATCGCAAAGATGGCAGAGGTGAAGGACGAATATGAATAAAAAGCTGCACCCACTTGCCGTTATTGTTCAAGCTGCAAAGTACATAAAAGACAATATTTTACCATTTGCATTTTTAATCATTCTTCAGCGAGATAAAGTACTGACATACTGGTGGGTTGGTTTAATTATTATAGGTATCAGCTTGTTTTTTGCATTTGTTAAATGGCAAACATTTCGCTACGAAGTTACAGAAAAAGAAATTCGAATTAAAAAAGGAGTCTTTAAAAAAGAAAATAGTTTTATCCAACGAACGCGTATTCAATCGATTCAAATTGATCAGCCTTTTCTGTTTCGCCTAGTTAAACTGGCACGGCTTCGTATTGAAACAGCAGGTGGAACAGGAATGGGTGCAGAAGTCGATTTACCAGGTGTTTTAATGAAAGACGCCCATGAGTTAAAAACAATGCTGCAAGCAGGGGAGTCTTTTTCAGTAGAAGAGAGTCCTGAAAGAAAACAAATCATTAAAACATTAAAGGTGCCCACCAGTCGCTTAGTGATTGCTGCTGCGCTATCGGCGAACTTTGGCTATATCTTTGCTGGACTGGGTGTACTATACGAATACGTGGATGACTTAATCAACCCGTGGATTCAAGATGCTTATGAACAGATTGTTACGCAGTCTATATTAGCTATTATCATATTAGTATTTTTTATTTTATGCATAGCATATATACTTTCTATTATCTTGTACGTAATCCGCTTTGGTAATTTTATGGTGGAGCGCTATGAAAAGCACCTTCAAGTTCAATACGGGCTATTAAACAAAAGCTCGCTTACGATTCCTTTTGAAAAAATTAAGGCGGTTACAGTTGAAGAAGGTTTGCTTCAGCGTTTATTTGGTTGGGGAGCCATTTCGTTAAAAGTCGTAACTTCTGATTTAGAGCAAAAAGTGTATTTACACCCATTTTTAAAACAAAAGGAAATAACGGAGGTTTTTTCAGAGTATCTTCCTACTTATCGTTATCTTGAGTTTAAGCCAAACGTAGTGCGCAATTATGTATGGTATAAGCTATCATATGTCTTCATTACAGCTTGCATTGCAGCAGTAGCAATCAGCTTTTGGAAAGTTCAGCTTGTGTGGGGAGTGGTTGTCATTTTGTTAGCTACTTCGTTGTTAACATGGTTTGGATATCACCAAGGAGGCGTAGCGATGACCCATGAATTTTTAAGTATTCGATCGCAGTTTATTACTCGAAAAACAACGGTTATGCAGCGCAGAAAGATTCAGGATGTAAAGGTGAAAGCAAGCAGCAGGTTTTGGGAAAAAGGATGTCGTCATCTTATTGTATCAACAATGGGTCTTGGTTCTTCCTACGGAGTTGGCTATTTACCGGAGCGCATATGGAAGCCGATCTTTGATAAAGCTACACATTGGGATGTAAAGAAAGAGTGAGTTATGATTAACAGAACCTGTCCACTGTGTGGAAAAAAGAATGGATGTCAGCATGTTTTAAAAGAAGAAGAGTTTACTTGCTGGTGCGCAGAAGAAGAGTTTCCAGATGCGTTAAAAGCAAAATCTAGTCATTCTTGCATTTGCAAATCTTGTCTGCAAGCGTATAAAGAGAGTCAGCGTGAAGAGTAATGATTACGCTGACTCTTTTTACTTAATTAATCAATGCTTGTAGGGGAGCAGGAATTCGTCCACCGCGATTTACTAATCGCTCAGAGCTATAAGGGTTAACACCCATGACTGGAGCTCGTCCTAGAAGACCACCGAATTCTACCATTTCACCTTCACTTTTACCGGGAACAGGGATAACGCGTACTGCGGTTGTTTTTTTGTTAATCATTCCAATTGCCGCTTCATCAGCAATCATTCCTGAAAGCGTAGCAGGACTAACATCTCCTGTTAAAGCAATCATATCTAAACCAACAGAACATACGCAGGTCATCGCTTCAAGTTTTGATAGATTTAGAGAACCGTCGGTAATACCTTTAATCATCCCGTTATCTTCACTGACCGGAATAAAAGCCCCACTTAGACCACCAACGTAAGAGCTAGCCATTGCGCCTCCTTTTTTCACAGCATCGTTCATAAGTGCTAACGCAGCAATTGTACCATGAGTACCCACACGTTCTAACCCAATTTCTTCTAAAATTTCAGCAACGCTGTCGTTAATAGCATTAGTAGGAGCCAGTGATAAATCCATGATGCCAAAGGGAACGTTTAGTCGTTCAGCCACTACGCGTCCAATTAACTCACCAGCGCGCGTAATTTTAAATACCGTCTTTTTAATTACTTCAGATACCTCACCTAAATCAGCATTAGGATGACGTTTTAGTGCATTTAAAACAACACCAGGGCCACTAACACCTACGTTTAAGACCACTTCACCTTCACCTGAGCCGTGAAAAGCCCCGGCCATAAATGGATTATCTTCAACAGGGTTACAGAACACAACCAGCTTGGCGCAAGCAATGCCATCACGATCTTTTGTACGGTTAGCCGCTTCTTTAATAATAACGCCGAGCTGTTTTACAGCATCCATATTAATACCGGTACGAGTGGTGGCTACTGAGATTGAAGAACAAACGCGTTCTGTTACGCTAAGAGCTTCAGGTAACGCGTCTAGCAACGTTTGATCACTCTTTGAAATTCCTTTATGAATAAGAGCTGAGAAGCCTCCGATAAAATCGACACCAACCTGTTGTGCAGCACGGTCTAATGTTTTAGCGAGCGTGATTGTTTGTTCAACCGTTGCATGACCTAAAATCTCTGCGATAGGAGTAATTGAAATACGTTTATTTACAATTGGAATTCCATATTCTTTTTCAACCTGTTCAGCAGTTTCTTTTAATTCACCTGCATATGAAACAATTTTGTTGTAGACATTTTGATTCATTGTTTCAAAGTTAGAATCAGCACAGTCTCTTAAACTGATACCCATTGTTACTGTACGGATATCGAGGTTCTCCATTTGAACCATTCGGATGGTTTCCATCATTTCTGTTAAAGCAATACTCATATTTATTCCTCCTTTTATACGCGATGCATAGCTTGAAACGTTTCTTCAAGCTGCACGTGAATTTTTAAACCAAGCTCTTCGCTAACGTTATTTAAAGAATGTTGTAGCGAGTTTAGTTCAATAGCTGATACATCGACAATCATCATCATCGTAAAGAAATCTTGTAATATTGTCTGACTAATATCGAGGATGTTAACACCTTGATTTGATAAGACAGTTGTGACGCTTGAAATAATCCCTACTTGATCTTGTCCAATTACGCTAACCACAGCGCGCTTTTGTTGCATAATAATCACCTCAAAAATAATATAGAAAATAAAAAAAGAGATTGGAAGAATCCAATCTCGAATAGGTCATCGAATAACATACGTATGTATCGTTACTCTTCTGTCCTTTTGCCTGAGATTGTGAATCCTTCGGCGCCGCCTAAGCGGTCTCTCCAGAAGCTGCTCCTGTTGTAGTGTTATCCACAACAATCATTGCTTGGGGAATATTCAATTTAACATTGGCTCAAAAACCAATAGAAAAATCATATCAACAAAAGAAAAGATAGTCAATGTTTTTTGAACATTTCTATTGTTTCATCATGTTTACTTAGAATGGGAGAGTGTTTTGTGCTATATCACACTTAAAAATAGAGCAATGGAAGCAAAAGGTGAGAGGAGAGGTAGGAGCTAAGGCTTTTCATCAATAGTTCAGCAAAGGGAAAAGGGTACAATTGTTATAAATAGAAAAAAAGGAAAGCGCCTATCAGTCGCTTTCCTGTGATAATTTTTATTACTCGTCTTCTCCAGAAGGGCGAGTTGTTTGGGAGGCAAGCGTGTCCCAAAAGCTTGTATCTGCATTTTCTATTGAGCCATCTGAAATAGCTCTTACAGTTGAGTCTAAAGTAGTGATTGTTTGTTTAATGTGCCATTAGTTAAAAAAGGCATGAGCTTAAAATACTGTATTTTGAGAATATTTAAAGTAGAATGTAAACAAATTATTGTAACTGTACAAATAAGTGAAAGTTAAGACGAGGAGAAAGAGGGAGAGGGCGGATATCGCAGTGGATGGTTAGTTACTGATTATCATGAGATGTGTAATAAAAAATTAGGTATTATAAGAATACTATGCTATACTAAGTTTACCATTTTCTTTACCAGTTACTATCTGTGTTTTGATGTTCCCTATTCATTCGTGAGTAGGGTTTTTATTATGTCCAAATTTCAATGTAAATTAAAAACAGACTCTACAAGTAGAGTCTGTACATAGATGTCCGTATTAATTACGCTTTTTGAACGTTAGTAGCTTGAGGTCCACGTTGACCTTGCTCTACTTCAAAAGTTACAGCTTGACCTTCATCTAAAGATTTGAAACCTTCGCTTTGGATTGCTGAGAAATGTACGAATACATCGTCTCCGTTTTCGCGCTCGATGAATCCAAAACCTTTTTCTGCGTTAAACCATTTTACTTTACCTTGTTCCATTGTTGTTGCCTCCTCGTGTGCTTTGC
The DNA here is from genome assembly GCF_001457055.1 of Priestia veravalensis. Taxonomy (NCBI): domain Bacteria; kingdom Bacillati; phylum Bacillota; class Bacilli; order Caryophanales; family Bacillaceae; genus Priestia; species Priestia veravalensis. The sequence continues at coordinate 27,984 of NZ_KQ758657.1, forward strand.
ACACATTGTGTTACTATTCTTGCTCAAATCTTCAGACGAAAGTTGTTAACTTGTCAATCCTTACCGAACAAAAATAATTCTTCTTAAGAATAACAGAAACAGTTCAGTATTGCAAGTAAAGTAAAAAATAGATGCGTCCGTTTATTATTTTTGGCTCATTCTTCCCAGCGCTTACTGCTGATTTTCTCAATAATCCCGTGCAAATCCCCAGGCTTATGAAACTCAATTGGAGACGCGCCTTTTTCAAACAAAATCGATTCTGCTTCAATTAACGCCACATAGCGTCCGTTCACTTTCGCTAAGTGAATATTTTCCCCGAAATCCGCTAACAGTCCTTTAATCTCCGTTTCGCCAAGCTTCATTTTAAGCTCGGCATCAGGCGTATGCTCGACGATATGAGCAGCAGCTTCCATAACTTGATGGGTATCCAAACGTTCTTGAAGCTCACGCTTTTCACTTGTTGCCCACAGTTCCATGTCTGATTCAAACTGTTCGAGTTCTACGCTTTCTGCTTCAAACGTTTCGCTGACGTGTTCACGCACCATATCCATCACTTGTGTTTTCATAATCTCGGGCATCGGCTCGTTGTAGTCAATGAATTTCAAGAAGTCTTCAAAGTAACGAGCGTGAGACGCTTGGTGGATGACAAGTTCGCTTTCTTCGACCATGCCTTCTTCAGGCATGTATGGGTATTGAATAGACTTCATGTTCTTGGTTGTAATGGCCATTTCGACATGGCGAATGAGCGTTGATTCATCGGTGATTGAGGCAACTTTGGGCTCAAAATCACATTTTAAAATAAATACAAACGCCTGATCGAAATATTTGCGCGGTACAGCGGATATAACTAAAAAAGCACCGCCTCGTACAGCTGCGGTATCTAAATATGCGTGAATAAACTGTTCGCTATTTTCCTCAAATTCCTCCTTTGCCGTTGCAAAGCGCGTGCGATGAAATAAATTATAGTTAGGATTAGAATCTAATGCGTGCCCAGGTTCCGTGACAAAGTAACCAAGCTTTGTAGGAACTTGTTCAGCTTTTGGATGGCGTTCAACCTTACGTTTAACAATTTTTTTAAACTCACCGTCTAAGAAGTCTTTAATTGAGCTTTCTTCGTATTCTTCTGTATTCAGCGTTTGAAAATGCTTGTAGCGTTTGTCTGCTTGCTCGTCTTTACCATCTACTTGGATGACGTAAAAAGATAAGAAATTAATTTTAAAGTCCATAGATTCACCTTGTTTCATTAAGAGTTCATCATTTCAGTATAGTAGAAAAAAGAAAAAAGCGTCAATGATAAATAAAATATCGAAAGGGTTGAAAAATCTAAACTTTCTAAAATTTACAAAAAATAGTATAATAGATAACGAGAGTCTAGTAAAACAAAGGAGGGAATTGTATGACTGTAGAATTACATACGAATGAAGCACCTACTCGGCTGAGGAGTCGACTTTCAAAAGTAGGTCCGGGATTGATTACGGCTGCAACGGGTGTAGGAGCAGGGGATTTAGTAGCCGCATTGGTAGCGGGGGCGACGCTTGGGATGACGTTCGCATGGGCTATTGTAGTAGGGGCCATTTTAAAGTACTACTTAAATGAAGGCGTAGGAAGATGGCAATTGTCAACTGGACAAACTATTTTAGAAGGCTGGAATTCAATGGGGAAATGGGCTACCAGCTATTTTGGAGTGTATTCAGTCCTTTGGGGGTTTGTATTTGGAGCTGCTGTTTCATCATCATGTGCCTTAGCCATGCATGCGTTATTTCCTCAGCTCCCGCTTTGGGCTTGGGCTATTATTCATGCACTTATTGGTTTTTTATTAGTTTGGAATGGGAGATATGCATTGGTTGAAAAGCTAATGACTGTTTTTGTTGGCATCATGTTTGTTACGGTTGTAGGCACTGCCATATTACTATCTCCAAATTTAACAGCACTTGCTGGAGGCATGGTACCAAAAGTACCTGAAGGATCGCTGATGAACGCTCTAGCTTTAATTGGAGGAGTAGGTGGTTCTATTACAATGGCTTCTTACGGATATTGGATTCGTGAAAAAGGCTGGAACCATCGTTCGTGGATTTCAATTATGCGCCTTGATTCAGCTGTTGCTTATATTGTAACCGCTATCTTTACGCTGTCTCTTCTCGTAGTAGGAGCGGAGTTTTTATTTGGGACAGGCATAACGTTGAGTGGTGAACAAGGTCTTATTCAGTTATCGAGTATGCTAGGCGAGCGCTTTAATGAACCGATGCGCTGGCTGTTTTTAATCGGTTTTTGGGCAGCTTCCTTTACGTCATTGTTAGGGGTATGGAACGGTGTACCATATCTATTTGCTGATTTTGTTCGCATTATGAAAAAAGAGGCGAAAAATCCAGGGGTCGTCGTGGAGAAAACCAAACCATACCGTGCGTATTTAATCTGGTTAACATTTCCTTCCATGCTTTTATTGTTTATTGGAAAGCCTGTTGGCCTTATTATGGCATACGGGGCGCTAGGAGCGTTATTTATGCCATTTTTAGCTCTGTCGCTACTTTGGCTTTTAAATTCAAAGCGAGTAGAAAAACAGTATCGTAATCCGTTATGGAATAACATCATGCTAGCTGTCTGTATTTTATTGTTTATTGTCTTAATGGTAAACGAACTACTTAATATTTTTTAAGCATATATAAAATAGAACAGTATAAATGAAGAGTTTCTTCATTTATACTGTTCTAACATAGCGAAAAAGGATTTAACAAACTCATAAAAAATTTGATCAGAAGGTGCTAAATTTCGGTTTCTTGGAATAATCATTCCGACTGTTCGTTTTACTTCAGGTGTGTGAATAGGAATCTTTGTTGTAAACCTGGGCGTTGTTTCAGAAACGGTGCTTTCAGGTAAAAGTGTAATTCCCATACCTGCAGAGACTAGCCCTTTAATTGCGTCTAAATCTTCACCTTCAGATGAAATATTTGGCATAAACCCAGCTTGCTTACAAGCATCTACGGCAATCTTACGAAGCACAAATCCATTTGGGAATAAAACGAAATCTTCGTTACGTAAATCGCGGAGGCGTAAATTTTCCTGTGTTGCTAAAGGATGACTTGAAGGAACAAGTGCCAGTATCTTTTCTGTAAATAAAATGTGCCCTTCAATATCTTCATCGTCTACTGGTACAGGGCCTAAAAACGCAATATTAATATCCCGCTTCTTAACGGATTCAATTAGAAATTTATAAGACCCTTGTCTTAAATGAAAAGCGACGTTTGGGTGATTCTCTTTAAACGCAGATATAATCGTAGGCAATAGATGACTTGATAGACTGGTAGGAAATCCAATTTTAATCGTTCCTCGCTCAGGATCTAAATATTCATCCACTTGTTCCTTTGCGTAATCAATTGCTTTCATGGCCGTTTCTGTATGTTCTAGAAACAGCTTTCCAATCGACGTTAACTTTACATTTCTTCCTTCTCTTTGAAATAACTCCACGCCCAGTTCATCTTCTAAGTTGGCAATTTGTCGACTGATAGCAGACTGCGCAACATGTAAATGTTCAGCTGCTTCAGATACGTGCTCACGTCTGGCAACTTCCATAAAATAGCGTAATTGTCTAAGTTCCATCGGCTTACTCCTTTTCTATATATCAAAATGAGATTGGTTTCATCTAAATTATATATTGTTTATATTAATTTGAAAACTTAAAATATAAACAAGTGGTCTTAATAAATAGATAAAGAAAACGAACGGGGGAGAAAAATATGACATACAATCAAATGCCGAAAGCTCAAGGTCTCTACCGTCCTGAGTTTGAGCACGATGCATGCGGAATCGGATTATATGCACACTTAAAAGGAGTGGCATCGCACGACATCGTAAAAAAAGGACTAAATATGCTTTGTCAACTCGATCATCGCGGTGGTCAAGGAAGTGATCCGCTAACGGGTGATGGAGCGGGACTAATGGTTCAAATTCCACATGACTTTTTCACAAAAGCATGTACTGATTTTTCATTACCTCAAAAAGGTCGCTACGGTGTAGGTATGATCTTTTTCTCAAATAATGAGCAAGAACAAAAAGAAATTGAAGGGTATATCAATGCTTTAATTGAACAAGAAGGACAAACGCTTGTAGGCTGGAGAACTGTACCAACAAATGTCGGAAAAATCGGAAAAGTAGCAAAGGAAAGCTGTCCGCACGTGCGCCAAGTATTTATTGGTGCAGATGAAAGTATTACAGATGATTTAGCGTTTGAACGCAAACTATATATTATTCGTAAACAAGCTGAATATTGGGCAGCAGAGCGTAAAAATCGCGTTTACTTCTCAAGCTTATCTAGCAGAACGATTGTTTATAAAGGTTTATTAACACCAGAGCAAGTAGATGCATTTTATCTTGACCTACAAGATGAAAACTTTACATCTCCTTTTGCTTTAGTACACTCACGCTTTAGTACAAATACGTTTCCAAGCTGGGAGCGCGCGCATCCAAACCGTTATTTAATTCACAATGGAGAAATTAATACGCTTCGTGGAAATCAAAATTGGATGAAAGCACGTGAGCAGCAGTTCGTATCAGAAGCTTTTGGTTCAGATCTTCATAAAATACTGCCAATTTTAGATAGTGAAGGTAGCGATTCGTCCATTCTAGATAATGCGCTTGAATTCTTTGTGTTAGCAGGTAGAAAGCCAGCGCATGCTGCAATGATGATGATTCCAGAACCTTGGACTGAAAATCCTCATATGTCTGATGAGAAGCGCGCATTTTATGAATACCATAGTGCTCTTATGGAGCCGTGGGATGGACCGACTGCTATTTCATTCACTGATGGAAAACAAATTGGTGCAATTTTAGATAGAAATGGGTTGCGTCCAGCGCGTTATTATGTGACAAAAGATGACTATATTATCCTTTCTTCTGAAGTAGGGGTTATTCCAGTAGAAGAGGACAATGTTCTTTATAAAGAGCGTTTAAGCCCAGGGAAAATGTTGTTAATTGATTTAGAAGAAGGACGCATCATTTCAGATGAAGAAATTAAAGCTGAAATGGCGCAAGCGGAACCGTATCAGCAGTGGTTAGATGAGCAGATGGTAAAGTTAGCTGCTTCAGCTGATGAAAAGCCAGAATCTTTTGATGACTTAGTTGTTCGTCAAAAAGCGTTTGGCTATACGTATGAAGATATTCATAAATATTTACTGCCGGTTGTGAACGAAGGAAAAGATCCGTTAGGTTCAATGGGGAATGATACGCCACTTGCAGTTCTTTCAGATCGTCCTCAGTCCTTATTCAACTATTTTAAACAGTTGTTTGCACAAGTAACGAACCCACCGATTGATGCAATTCGTGAGCAGCTGGTGACGTCAACAATGACGCTGCTAGGTGCAGAGGGCAATTTGCTACACCCAACAAAAGAAAATAGTCGTCGCATCCAGCTAGAAACACCAGTGTTAACGAATGGACAGCTTCAAACATTAAAAGAAGATAGCATTAAAGGTTTCAAGAGTGCTGTTCTTTCAACGGTATTTAAGGATGATTTGAAAGCATCTTTAGAAGATTTATTTAACGATGCAGAAAAAGCAATCGTAGAGGGTGCTAGTATTTTAATCTTAAGTGATCGAGAGATTAATGCAAACCGTGCACCAATGCCAATTTTATTAGTTGCAAGTGCTCTTCACCAGCATTTAATTTGTCGTGGTAGTCGTACAAAAGTCAGCTTAGTTATTGAATCTGGAGAAGTTCGTGAAGTTCATCATTTTGCAGCTTTAATTGGTTATGGAGCAGATGCAATTAATCCTTATTTAGCGTTTGCAACGTATGATTATGAAATTGCAGCTGGCAATTTAAAAACTTCTTATCAAGTAGCGGTAGCGAAATATGTAAAAGCAGTTACCGAAGGCGTTGTAAAAGTAATGTCTAAAATGGGGATTTCTACTGTGCAAAGTTACCGAGGAGCTCAAATTTTTGAAGCAGTTGGAATCGGTGAAGAAGTTATTGCAGCTTACTTTACAGGTACAGCATCTCAGTTAGGAGGAATTGGCTTAGATGTCATTGGAAAAGAAGCGCGCACACGACACGAAGCAGCTTATGCTGAAGCGTACGAACAAACTTTAGAGTCAGGAAGTGACTTCCAATGGCGAAAAACAGGTGAGCATCATGCGTTTAACCCGAAAACGATTCATACCTTACAATGGGCTTGTCGAAAAGGTGACTATGATTTATTTAAGCAGTTTTCAGAAGCTGCAAACGAAGAGCGTATCGGGTTCTTACGTAACCTTTTTGCCTTTAAACAAGAACGCCCAGCTCTTTCAATCGATGAAGTAGAATCTGTGGATTCTATTGTCAAGCGATTTAAATCAGGTGCTATGTCGTTTGGTTCTTTGAGTGAAGAAGCACACGAAGCATTAGCAATTGCGATGAATAAATTAGGTGCTAGAAGCAATAGTGGTGAAGGTGGAGAAAATCCAAGACGTTATGAGCTTGATGAAAACGGTGATAACCGTCGCAGTGCCATTAAACAAATTGCATCAGGGCGATTTGGTGTGAAAAGTCACTATTTAGTGAATGCTGATGAGTTGCAAATTAAAATGGCTCAAGGTGCTAAGCCAGGAGAAGGTGGACAGCTGCCTGGGAACAAAGTATACCCATGGGTTGCAGATGTACGTGGATCTACTCCGGGAGTAGGCTTAATCTCTCCTCCGCCACATCATGATATTTATTCAATTGAAGACTTAGCTCAGCTTATTCATGACTTGAAAAATGCCAACCGTAACGCTCGTATTAGCGTTAAGCTTGTATCAAAAGCAGGTGTTGGGACGATTGCAGCTGGTGTTGCAAAAGGTGTGGCAGATGTAATTGTTATTAGTGGATACGACGGTGGAACAGGTGCGTCACCAAAAACGAGTATTAAACATACGGGCCTACCTTGGGAGCTAGGTTTAGCAGAAGCTCACCAAACGTTAATGTTAAACGGTCTTCGCGAGAAAGTAGTGCTAGAAACAGACGGAAAGCTAATGACAGGAAAAGATGTTGTTATGGCAGCACTTTTAGGTGCAGAAGAGTACGGATTTGCTACGGCTCCGCTAATTGTATTAGGTTGCATCATGATGCGTGCTTGTCATTTAGATACATGTCCTGTTGGCGTAGCAACACAAAATCCAGAGCTTCGTAAAAAGTTCTTAGGTGAGCCAGATCATATCGTAAACTATATGCGCTTTGTTGCACAAGAAGTTCGTGAAATTATGGCAGAGTTAGGATTCAGAACGGTAGAAGAGATGGTTGGACGTACAGATGTGCTGCATGTTAGTGAACGTGCACAGTCACATTGGAAAGCGCAGCATTTAGATTTGACAACACTTTTACATCAGGTAGAGGGTATTCGTACGTTTAAGACGCCGCAAAATCATAAAATTGACCAGTCTCTAGATGTGCAAAAAATCTTACCTGCTGTACAGCAAGCGATTGAAGAGCAATATCAAGTGGATCTTTCGTTAGATATTCACAATACAAACCGAGTGGTAGGTACCGTTGTTGGTAGTGAAATCACCAAGCGTTATGGTGAGAAAGGATTGGCTGAGGATACGATTACGCTTCGCTTCTCAGGTTCAGCTGGTCAAAGTTTTGGAGCATTTATTCCAACTGGTATGACGCTTCATTTAACAGGAGATGCCAACGATTATATCGGTAAAGGCTTGTCAGGTGGAAAGATTACAGTATCTGCGCCAAAGCAATCCACTATCGTTTCAGGTGATAATGTTATTGTTGGAAATGTTGCGTTTATCGGTGCGACAAGTGGTGAAGCGTATGTAAGTGGCAGAGCAGGTGAGCGATTTGCAGTTCGTAACAGCGGTGCGCATGTTGTGGTAGAAGGTATCGGTGATCACGGCTGTGAGTATATGACAGGCGGTCGAGTTGTTGTTCTGGGAACTGTTGGTAAAAACTTCGGTGCAGGTATGTCAGGTGGTATTGCATACGTACTAGCAGATGATAAAGCAGAATTTAAGAAACTATGTAACCAAGAAATGATTGGTTTTGAAGGTTTAGAAGCTCAAGAAGCTGACGAAGTAAAAGCGATGATTGAGCGTCACCTTGAATATACAGATAGCCAAAAAGCAGCGTTTATTTTAGAAAACTGGTCACAAATGAGCAGTAAGTTTGTAAAAGTTATTCCAAATGACTATAAGCGTATGATTACTCGAATTGAAGAACAAAAAGAAGCGGGGCTTTCTGAAGAGGAAGCAATCATGAGCGCGTTTGAAGAAAATGCACAGCAAGAAAAAAAGTCAATTTCAAAACAACAAGAAGCGGTAGCTCAGTAAGAAAGGGGAGAGTAAAATGGGAAAACCAACAGGATTTATGGAAATTAAACGTGAAAAAGGCAAAGAAAGAGATCCTTTAAAACGTTTAAGTGACTGGAACGAATATGCTGCTCCTTTATCTGATGAAGCACTGAGTCGACAAGGAGCACGATGTATGGATTGTGCAACTCCATTTTGTCATATGGGGATGGATATTAACGCTTTTACATCGGGCTGTCCAATTTATAATTTGATTCCAGAATGGAACGATTTAGTATATAGAGGTCAGTGGAAAGAAGCGCTTGATCGTTTAATGAAAACAAATAACTTTCCTGAATTCACAGGGCGCGTTTGTCCAGCGCCTTGTGAGGGGTCTTGTACATTAGCTATTTCAGATCCTGCGGTTTCAATTAAAAATATTGAACGAGCAATTATTGATAAAGGGTTTGAAAACGGTTGGATTACACCACGTATCCCAGAGAAGCGCACAGGTAAAAAGATAGCAATTATCGGTTCAGGGCCAGCAGGTTTAGCGAGTGCAGATCAGTTAAACCAAGCTGGACACTCAGTCACTGTATATGAACGTGCAGATCGTCCTGGCGGTTTGTTAACTTATGGTATTCCGAATATGAAGCTTGATAAAGAGGTAGTCGCAAGAAGAATTCGCTTACTAACGCAAGAAGGTATTGATTTTGTCACAAATACAGAAGTTGGTAAAGATGTGACGCGCGAGGAACTTCAAGAGCAGTACGATGCGGTTATCCTTTGTACAGGTGCTCAAAAGCAGCGTAATTTAGTCATTGAGGGTAGAGAAGCAAAAGGCATTCATTTTGCGATGAACTATTTAACAACGACAACAAAAAGTATGTTAGATTCCAATTTCAAAGACGGTCAGTACATTGATGCTAAAGGTAAAGATGTAATTGTTATTGGAGGAGGGGACACAGGAGCAGACTGTGTAGCAACAGCACTACGTCAGGGGTGTCGTAGCGTCGTTCAATTTGGTAAGCATCCTCAGCTTCCAACAGAACGTACATCTGATAACATGTGGCCAGAGTACCCTCAAGTATTTAACCTTGAATATGCATATGAAGAAGCTCAAGCAAAGTTCGGAGATGATCCGAGAGAGTATTCAATTCAAACAAAAAAAATCGTGGCTGATGAAAATGGCAACTTAAAGGAGCTTCATACAATTCAAATGGAGAAGCTTGTTGATGAAAGCGGTCGTTATACATTTAACGAAATTCCAGGAACAGAAAAAGTTTGGCCAGCTCAGCTTGTCTTTATCGCAATTGGCTTTGAGGGGCCTGAGCAACCTGTGCTTGAGCAGTTAGGTGTTGAAACGAAAAATAACAAAGTGGCTGCAGCGTACGGTAAATATACAACAAATGTTGAAGGGGTATTTGCTGCTGGAGACGCACGTCGTGGTCAGAGCCTGATTGTATGGGCTATTCATGAAGGGCGCGAAGTAGCAAAACAAGTAGATCATTACTTAATGGGAGCTACTGTACTGCCATAACGTTTAAAAAGAGGACTACACTGTAGTCCTCTTTTTTAGCGTGGGTTAGGTGCCCCAGGTCCAGGGTTCTTGCGGAGATGCTCGAAAGCGACGGTTAAAACAGTTGTGGTGATGCGAGCTTGTGAAGCAGGGGACACGCTGTATAACGTCATAAGCTCAAAAATCCACGGCTCTTTTCGTTGAAGCTGTCGGTACGCTTTTTCAACTTTTTGATTAATCGTTCCTGTAAAGCTACTATAGTTATCATCTACAAATCTTACAATTGAACGAAACAAATATTCTGTTAGTTTATCGTCCATGCCTCCACGCTGTGCTTCACGATAGATACTTCGGTATTGCCTTTTTAAGATTTTCATCACGCGGTCTACGTCTTTAGTAGCGCGTATGAATTCAGCTTGATGAGGCAAGTATGCATACTGACTCTCGTCATATCGATATGGTTCTTCGTAAGACGTATTGATTGTTGGTACAGCGTAGGTGTATTGAGGCATTGTATGATAGTTTGGAGTATAGTCTGGGTAGCTCCAATGGTAATAATACATCCATTTCACTCGCTTTCAATTAGTATAAATTAAATGATTGTTTATCAATTAGTAAACGGGATGGTTGGTGTACTGGTGAAGTTTTTCTAAGTAATATCGAGGTGTTTTAAAGTACTTCCATGTACTATAAGCTGAATTTTTTGTTAAAACGTTAATATAAATAGGTGTATCAAGAAAGGTTTCTTTAGCGGGTAAGCTACTATAATAGCAATCAAATATTTTTAGTAAGTCAACTTCAATTGCAGTTTTTAGCGGCGTTATCTCATTGGAAGGAACAGTGAACGAGCCGAGTATAGAAGCACATTGATTTTTGTATGATATAACGTTTTGTTCTTTAATAAGGTCAAACTCAGATACTATCCATGTTTCATACGACTGAGCAGCAGGGTTTATAAAAGTAAGTCTTAGTTCCCAAGCGTTTATCATCTTTATCCCACCTCTATAATCTTTACCTATACTTTTTATGATGGAAGAGGTAAAATTTAACTATAGTGTTTTCACCTAGATAATCATCCATAACATATAAATATGACGGGAGATTGATAGTGTGAATGTCCAAGTATTTGATGGAAAAAATGACAACTGGTTGACAACGAAAAACCCCGCTCAGCTTGCAGCGGCAACCGTTGATGGAAATAGCGGTTTAGCACCTGTTTCCTGGGGGAGCGAACAAGAAAAAACAGGATGGTATCATATGTATCAACCTCAAGGGATTACGGGAGTTCAGGTCAAAGATAGAGTAGAAGATGGGAATATCGTTCTGCGAATTCCTGATAATTGGAATGGAAAGCTAGTGGCTGCTGGTATTCCGGCTACGCGAGGCGAAACGTCAACCGATTTATTGTTTAGTGACTACGTACTAGCTAAAGGATATGCGTTTGTAGCTTCTGATAAAGGAACACCTGGAGAGGAGCAAGAAGGTGATCCGTTTGCAAAAGCAAAAAATGCCCTATCAGTAGAATGTGCCTCTATTGCTAAATGGAATAGGCAATTTCGTGCGACGGTACGCTATGCTCAAGAATACTTATTTACGCACCGTAAGACGGATCAAGTAGCATCTGAGATTCCGACATATGGTCTTGGCATTTCAAATGGTGGCTACGTTATTCGGTATGCGATAGAAAGCGACGGGAAAAACGGTGAGCCTAAGCTTTTTAACGGAGCTGTAGAGTGGGAAGGTGTACTCTGGAGAGCAGAAGAGCCTAACTTGATTACATCTCTTACAACTGTTGTTCAGTCAGCAAAGGCTGCTCTATATGGTGGGAACTTGGCAGCAGTCAATTCTTTATATGAAGCTGGATTACCTAAAGGAACCGAATTTTTGTGGCCTTACCACGATCAATATTATTGGTTTTTAACGCTTAATATTTACCGAGATCATTTTGATTCTCATGCGCCTAAAAGACTGCAGTGGCCTGAATATTTAGCTTTGAATGAGCAAGGTATCCGCGACCGTTCCCGTGATGATATCTTTGAACAGTATAGTTATGCAAAGCGCCCAAAGAAGGTTAAAGAAAAAGTGAAAGAAATTGAAAACACAGGAGACCTTACCGCGCCTTTAATTAGCGTAACGGCAGCATATGATACCCTTATTTTCCCGCGCGTACATGCTTATCCTTATGAACAGCTAGTAAAAAAAACAGGTAAAGCTAAATGGCACCGTCATTACGTAATTGAAAATGGAAATCATATTGATGGGCTTGTTTGGAATGAGCATGTGGATCCCAATCGTAAGCTTCAACCCATGCTTCCATACGTATATCAGGCGTTCGAGCTGCTTATTCAATGGGTAGAGGAAAAGGTCGAACCGCCTGAAAGTCACTTTGTTCACGCACCTACTGAACCTTATAAAATAACGAATTTAAAAACAAAGCAATTTATGAATCCATTAACAACGCAGGGATAGGTTTAATACCTTCCCTGCTTTTTTATGTTTAAAATTCAGAAAGAGTGGAAGATACACAATAAGAACATACTAACTATTTAATGAATAACGGGGAGTGGGCCTGAAATGATGACGCATAAATTGTATATTAACGGACAGTATACAGACTCAACATCGAGTGAATTGATTGAAGTAGTAAACCCTTCTACAGAAGAAGTTATTTCGAAAATTTATAAGGGTACAGAAGAAGATGCAAACAAAGCAATCGATGCGGCATACGAAGCACAAAAAAAGTGGGAGAAGGTTCCTTCTGCAGAGAGAGGGAAAGTGGTTCGAAAGCTTGGAAATCAAATAAAAGAAAAGCGTGAACGTTTTGTGGAGCTGCTTATGGAAGAACAAGGGAAAAGTAAAGATCAAGCTGAAGGAGAAATTGATACTGCTATTGAGTACTTTTACTACATGTCAGAATGGGCTCGTCGCATTGAAGGTGAAATTATTCCAAGTGATCAACGCAATGAAAACATCTTTTTGTACAAACGTCCGATTGGTGTTGTAGCAGGAATAGTGCCGTGGAATTTTCCGATGTTTATTCTAGCGCGAAAAGTAGCGACAGCATTGATTACCGGCTGTAGCATCGTTTTAAAACCAAGTCAACAAACACCAAACACAGCTGCTGAATTTACAAAAATTATTGCACACATGAAAGAGCTCCCCGCAGGAGTTTATAATTTTATTACAGGAACAGGATCTACAATTGGTACAGCGATGGCCAGTAATCCGAAAGTAGGCATTGTCACAATGACTGGAAGTGTTCCGGCGGGTACAAAAGTGATGGAAACAGCAGCGAAAAACATTACCAAAGTCAACCTAGAGCTCGGTGGGAAAGCGCCAGCCATCGTAACAAAGCATGCAAATCTAGACGTTGCGGTTAAAAGCATTAAAACATCTCGTCTTACAAACGCAGGTCAAGCTTGTACAAATGCTGAACGTGTCTATGTTCATGAAGACGTTGCGGAGGAATTTATTAAAAAGATGACGCAGGAAATGTCCAATGTGAAAATTGGAAATCCTTTAACAGATGAAAATGTTGAAATGGGACCGCTTGTTAGTAAAGAGCGCCTTGAAACAGTAGAAAAGATGGTGGAAAATGCAGTAAAGCAAGGTGCGGAAATTCAAGCAGGTGGCAAACGTTTAGAGAAAGAAAAAGGTTATTTTTACGAACCTACCGTTTTATTGAACGTGACGCAGGATATGGAAATCATGCAGGAAGAAGTGTTTGGGCCAGTTCTGCCAATTATGACTTATAACGACCTAGATAAAGCCATAGAGCTTGGGAACGACTCTAAATATGGTCTTTCTTCATCAATCTATACAGATAATATTCATGAGGCAATGAAAGCAGCAAACGAATTAAAGTTTGGTGAGACATTTGTAAATAGAGAAAATTTTGAAGCCATGCAAGGTTATCATGCTGGTATGAGACAATCTGGATTAGGAGGAGCGGATGGTAAGCACGGCGTAGAAGATTTTCTGGTTACGCAAGTAGTTTATATGGAATATAATAAAGATTTTTCATAACCTCTATACAAATTTTATGCTGGGGTATAAATATTTTAGCTAACGAGATATCCGAACTATTAGAAGTTAACGACTTTTGATAGATCGGATATCTTTTTGTTCATTCCGGAAACAAATTAAAAGGACCATTTGGTTATGTCCCAGCTCTTTTTTTGTGTATGATGAGACCGGATTTCTTGAATTTTCCTGTTAATTTGGTATGATAAAGTACAATGTGAAAATTTTAAAAAAATATGAAACTAGATGAAATATAGTTCGTATTTACGTATATACGAAATACATATATTTATACATGTGTAAGGAGGAGTGAATCTTTAAGCTAGTAAAGTTAACAAATAAATTAAGATAAAATTAGGGAGTAGATTGTGTGAAAATGCCGCGTTTCTTTAAAAGTGGATTAGGAATTTTATTATTATTATTAATTCTATTTATGCTGTCAAAAGTGCAGTATATCTTACAGCCGATTGGCGTTATGATTACAACTATATTAGCTCCGATTTTAATCGCAGGGGTTTTGTATTACTTACTTAGCCCTATTGTTCGACTGATTATGAGAGCAAAGGTCCCCAAAACATTAGCGATTCTATTTGTTTTTCTTTCATTCATTGGTTTTCTAACCGGTGGAATCGTATTTTTATATCCTATTATTCAAGAACAGCTGTTGTCCTTAGCAAATTATCTACCAACGCTCGCGAAAGACGTGATGAATTTAATTAAAGATCTCCAACATTCACCGTTCACCGCTCGCTTTGCGGAAGAAGCAACAAAGTTTGATTTAGAGCAGCGCTTGACTGATATACTTGGGAACGTGGGGGATATGGCAACGACGATTGGTACAAGTACGTTAAAGATTTTTGACGTTTTGACAAGCACAATTATTGTCATTATTACCGTTCCGTTTGTACTATTCTATATGTTAAAAGATGGAGAAAACTTACCTAAGCGCATCGTTCGTTTGACACCAAAGCGCTATCGTCATGATATCGACGGAATTTTAAGTAAGATAAATACAGGATTGAGTGCATTTATCCAAGGGCAAATTATTGTCAGTATGTTCGTTGGGGTTTGCGTTTATATTTGGTATTTATTAATTGGGTTAGATAATGCACTTGTGTTAGCGTTAATTGCATTATTTACGAATCTTATTCCGTTTATTGGACCGTTTATTGGGACTCTTCCTGGTGTCATTATGGGATTAATTCAAGATCCGTATATGGCGCTTTACGTTATTTTAGGCGTACTAATTATTCAACAAATTGAAAGTAACTTAATTTCTCCTCAAGTAATGGGAAGAAAGCTTGACGTTCATCCTGTAACCGTGATTTTGCTTTTATTAATAGCGGGTAGCGTAGCTGGATTTTTAGGATTGTTATTAGCACTGCCAACTTATACAGTGTTAAAAGTAATTGTTAGTCATATCTATGGAAGATTAATGGAAGATGACGAATAGAGCAAGCGACGTGTGTGATTTATATCATACACGTTTTTTTGTAGATATTATCCGTTTATTTTTGAATTATATATAAAAAAATAATAGTTTTTTATAAAAATGTTGAAAAAATACGAACTTTTGTGTTAGATTATTTAATATAATTCGTAGATAAAGATTTGGAAGGAGCCGTTTTACATGACAGCAACGATTATTAAAGGTAAGGAAGTAGCAGCAGAATTACGTGCCGATTTAAAAGAAGAAGTCGCACAATTAAAAGAGCAAGGTGTTGTACCAGGACTTACAGTTATCTTAGTAGGTGATAATCCAGCTTCACACTCTTATGTGAAAGCTAAGGCAAAAGCATGTGAAGAAATTGGCGTGGCATCAGAAGTAATTAAGCGTGATGTTAACATTACACAAGAAGAATTATTACAAGAAATTCAACAGCTGAATGAAAGTGAAGCTGTACATGGAATTTTAGTACAGCTGCCATTACCAAATCATATTGATGAAAAAGCTGTGTTAAACGCGATTTCTCCTAAAAAAGATGTAGACGGTTTTCACCCTGTAAGTGTTGGAAATATGGTGATTGGAGACGAGTGCTATCTCCCATGTACACCACACGGAATCATTGAGCTAATCAAGCGTTCAGGTGAAGAGATTTCAGGTAAACATGCAGTTGTAATTGGTCGCAGCAACATTGTTGGAAAGCCGGTTGCTATGCTTCTTCTTCAAGAAAATGCAACGGTAACGATTGCTCATTCACGCACAAAAGACCTATCAGCAATGATCAAGCAAGCTGATATTTTAGTGTCTGCTGTTGGTAGACCACGCTTAGTGAAAGCAGAAGACTTAAAGCCAGGTGCTATCGTTATTGACGTTGGGAACACGATGGAAAATGGAAAGCTTGTTGGTGATATTGATTATGAACCAGCAAAAGAAGTAGCAGGGTATATTACACCAGTACCAGGCGGTGTTGGTCCAATGACGATTACGATGCTATTGAAAAATACAGTTGATGCAGCGAAAACAATTAACAATTTAAAGTGAAACCCTAGACACAAGAAAGAGACTGAGACATAAGTAGTTCAGCCTCTACTATACCTGAACGATTGAGAGTTCATAACTTTTAATC
>NZ_KQ758658.1:0-43608 GCF_001457055.1 Priestia veravalensis
GGCTTATGTTCAAGTCTATTAGAACTTTTATTTCGCTCAAGTCTTTCTTCCAAATCAGCTTCAAGTTCTACAAAGTAAACAGTACCTCCTCTGGACTCAAACAACTGTGAAACTTTATTAACATAATCCCAGTCATCTTTCATATTAAATGCCCAAACGTAAGTGAAAATCATTCCATACAAATTGCTCTTTGATACTTCTTCAAATATCTCTTGACGAAACAGAGTGACTAATCTCTTTCCTTCTTTAGTGCCGTAGTCGAAGAAATTATTAACCAAATCAATCGTCATATGATTATGAAAAAGTTTCAAATCCGTTATTTTTGCTAATTCTTGTCCTACTGTCATTTTGCCAACCGCTTGAGGTCCGAATATAAGAACAAATTTCATAATCTCTCTCCTTCATTTTTTTAAATATCTTTTGGTTATTTTAACATAAATTTACAATGTTTCTTAAAAAAATAAAAAAGTTCGTCTGAAAATTATAGACGAACCTTACCTCATATAGACTATAAATTAGCACAGTAATTAACACCCATTTTGGCATTCTAATTTTCACTTTGACAACAGTTATTGTCACTCTGTTATTTAGTATGCGATTTCCTATGTTATTTTATATCTTTATTGAGTAAAAGCATTGATATACCAATAAAATTAAATGACCAAATCACTATGCGATTTGGTCTTAAAATTGATATGCTATTTCCATTGTTTCTCCACAAAAAATGAACTACTTAACTTTACAACAATTCGCTTTTTTTCTTTTTCAAATGCACATTCGGACATTACATTTGTGTATTCTATTCCCGATACGATATATCGAATAAATACATAGGCAACAAAGAGTATTATCGGTATTCCTGCCAACAACTGAATAGGTATATTCCATGCAGAAGACACCTGTGTTCCTATCAATAAAAATCCAAGTGAACCTAGCGCTCCTTCTCCTAGGAAGTAAACAATTCTTTGCGCTTTGTATTCATCATCTGGAAGTATACATGATAACCATGATTCTTTCACTATCATTCCTCCTCCCAAAACAAATCATTTAAAGTTTTGTCAAGCTCTTTTGCAATATTAACACAGAGCTGAAGTGTAGGATTATATTTACCTTTTTCGATTAACCCAATTGTTTGCCTTGTTACATTTACTTTTTGTGCGAGATCCGCCTGTGTTATGCCTTTTTCAATACGGGCAAATTTAACTTTATTTTTCAAACAACCACCTTTTCTAATTTGCAATATATACATTACTTTTGTTAATTATATATTACATTTTATAGTTAACATCGTCAACTTAATATTCCATTAATTGAACAATTATCCATATTCATATACATTAAAAATAATTTCATAGAAAAGAGGTTTCTTGATGGCTTCGTGTATTCAAGCAGTTTTTATTGATCGTGATGGCACAATAGGAGGCGACGATACAGTTCATTACCCAAAAGATTTTACGTTGTTTTCTTTTTCATTAAAAACCATTCATTTGTTAAAAGAGCACAATATTAAACTATTTGCTTTTACCAACCAGCCTGGAATTTCAAGCGGAGAAGCAACCAAAAATGAGTTTATAAACGAATTGACTTCATTTGGGTTTGACGATTTTTGCATTTGTCCCCATCATCATACTACGGGATGCACATGCAGAAAGCCGAGTATCGGCATGCTTATAGAAGCTGCCCGTAAGCATCAGTTAGACTTATCAAAATGCGTGATAATTGGAGATCGGTGGACGGACATTGAAGCTGGAAGGAAAGTAGGAGCAAAAACCATTTTAGTGCAAACAGGTGCAGGAAAAAAAGCTCTTGCTGAGAATAAGCATGAACAAACGAAAAATTCCCCTCATTATATTGCTACGAACTTAGAAGAAGCGGGAAAGTGGCTCCTCAAAGCTTAGTTCTATTTAAAAGGGAAAAAGAGAATGAAAGATAAAATGTTTTATGTTTGGTTGGCCGTTATTGCATTGTTCACAGGTGAAATCGTGTTATTTATGATGCTTTACTTAGTGTTAATGGCACTCCAGGGCATACACCAAACGTTGCTGCATTTTTATGAAGATTGGAAGCGCAGGAATAACATATAAAAAGCCAGCTTGACCATATGGCCAAGCTGGCTTTTTATTATACTTCAGCTGCGTTTTCTTGCAGTTTCCTTACTTCTACTTCTTTTATTTGCAATCCATCTACATCAGTCACCTTAAACTCATAACCTTCGTAAACGATACAATCGTGAAGCTCAATATCGGTTTTTTGTGTTAAAATCCAACCGCCAATCGTATCGACTTCTTCTTCTTCGATGTGAATTCCTAATAAGTCGTTCACCTCTTCAACTAGCACTTTGGCATTTAAAAGGTAATGATCGTCTGATACTTTACGAACCTCTTGAACTTCTTCGCCATCAAACTCGTCCTGGATTTCTCCAACGATTTCTTCAAGAATATCTTCAATCGTAACAAGTCCAGACGTCCCGCCATATTCATCAATTAAAGCAGCCATTTGCGTACGATTCTTCTGCATGGTTAACAGTAAATCGTGAATTGGAATTGATTCAATAACCTGGATAATTGGCTTCATATATCGCTCAACCTTCTCTTGCTTTAAGTGACTATGAATGACCACATCATTTAAAACTTCTTTTAGGTTAATTAAACCAATAATTTGATCTTTGTCACCTTCTGCTACAAACGGATAACGCGTATAGCGTTCTTCTACTGCTACTTTTAAGAACTCTTCTATTGTATCCTCATTTGATACCACAATCATTTCTGTTCTTGGCACCATAATTTCACGTGCAACGCGATTATCAAACTCAAATATGTTATTTACATACTTATATTCCGCTTGGTTAATTTCTCCACCTTCATAGCTTTCTGACAAAATAATACGAAGCTCTTCTTCACTATGAGCGATTTCATGCTCAGAAGCTGGCTTTAGCCCGAAAAGACCGACTAAAATACGTGCTGACCCGTTTAATAACCAGATGAATGGATACATTAAGCGATAAAACCAAATAAGAGCTGGCGCTAATAATAGTGTTACCGTTTCTGCTTTTTGAATAGCAACTGTTTTCGGAGCCAATTCCCCGACTACAACGTGTAGAAACGTAACAAGAGCAAAGGCAATAGCAAAGGATAATAAATGTGACAGCGTTGATGAAAAGCCAAAATCAGCAAAAATTGGATTTAAGATTTTCTCAACAGTCGGCTCACCTAACCAACCCAAGCCTAAAGCTGTAATTGTTATACCTAACTGACAGGCAGATAGATACTCGTCAAGATGTGTGGTTACCCTTTGAGCTGCAAGTGCCCCTCTTCTTCCTTCAGCAATCAGCTGATCAACCTTTGAACTACGAAGTTTTACAATGGCAAACTCAGCCGCTACGAAGAACGCGGTCAAACCAATTAAAAGCGCAACTAATATTAAATTAAGTGTAATCAATACGTTTTCTTATTCTGTCAAACGGCAGAATAAGAGAACACCTCCTGTTTTATAAAAGTATCGACTGGATTACACCTTTATGTATAAAGGTGATTCCAGGTGCATAAATGTAACTTTCAATCTCTTTTTAATGCACGCTACTTTTATTACATTAACCATACTTGCAAATCTGCTTCGTCTGCTATGTCTCCCTGCCCCATGGAATCACCCCCTTTTAAACTATCAGTTAATGGTTTTTTACTATATATATAGCAAAGATTAAGAATCATTATACATGATTTTTGGGAAACTTACAGATAAGTTCATGACGAATTTATGAACTTCATTTTAACGTTTAAATCTTTTACATTCCTGTAACAAAAGAGTTTGGGACATAACAAAATGATTGCTTCTAAAAGCCGAACAATAGCTGTTCCCATCTCTTTAGGTTAGCTGAACACGTTCGTTCCATTGCGCTTTCTACGGGGAGGAACCTGAACTACCTATGTCTCAGTCTCTTTTAATACTAAACTTTAGTTCGTGATAATGTCTCCATCTTCATCATCAATTGGATTATCAATTTCTACAGGGTCCCTCTCTAAAGAAAGCTCTTTTTTCTCTTCATCCCACTCTACTTCAAATCCTGCTCCTACTGCAGTAGTAGCAGCCGGTAAGTAGGAGTGTTTCGTTGGCTTATACATCTTCAAATCGCTCGTTTTTAAAAGCCCCAAACCAAGTAGCAGTTTATCAGCTTGTACATAAGGCTTTCCATCAATGAGCTTAAGCTGGTCATGCGTATATGGGTATTCGACATTATTCACTTTTACTGTGAACGGCCCCTCTTTTTGTTCTTGAATTGGCTTGGGCTGTTTTGCTTTATAGGAAAAGCGGTCTACTCCTAAAACCGTTCCTTCACGCGTATTATCAGCTCCACCGTACATCTTTCCAGTTTCTCGATTTAAAATAGCTGCTTGGACATTCCCAATATGCTGCGCTGTTTCTTCAAAAGCATGTCCTTTAGCCATTAGCTCTAATCGCGTATTTTGATCAATATCAGGCTCCCACCTAACAGTTGGATAAGCTGCTGAATAAATACGCGGTGTTAAAATTGCTTCTTGAATAGGCATGTCGTGATCTACAACATTCATAATTGTTTCAGCGACAGATGCAATAATTGTTGGTCCTCCTGGTGAACCAATCGCCATAAACGGCTTGCCATCTTTTCCTAAAAACGTTGGGGACATACTGCTTCGTGGTCGCTTACCTGGCTCTACTTCGTTAACTCCCCCTGGTGTTGCATCAAAGTCCGTCATTTCATTGTTAAGCATAAAGCCATACCCAGGAACCATAATACCTGACCCAAATACTTGTTCAATAGTAGTTGTATACGAAACCATATTCCCCCACTTATCTACTACTGAAAAATGGGTGGTTTGTCCGATTGGCGTTTCTTCTTTCACGACTTTTTTCTTTTCTTTCTCTCCTTCTTGATACTTCCAAGGATCTCCTTCTTTCACTTCAGGTATTGAACGATTTTTGTTAATAAGTTTACGACGTTCTTTCAGATATTCTTCGTTTAATAAGCCTTCTTTAGGTACGCTGTAAAAATCTTCGTCAGCCATATAAGCTGCGCGATCTGCGTACGCTAAGTGCATCGCTTCTGTTAAATAATGAAGGTACTGAGGAGAGTTTGCTCCCATTTTTTTAACATCATAACCTTCCATCAGCTTTAAAATTTGTAACACCGTTAATCCACCTGAGCTTGGCGGTGCTGCACTAATAACATCATAACCTCTGTATGTAGTAGCTACAGGCTCTCTTTTCTTAACTGTATAATTTTTTAAATCTTCTTCAGTCATCGTTCCTTCTTTAGCTTGTACTTCTTCAGCTAAAGCTTTCGCAATATCTCCTTCATAAAAAGCTGCAGGACCATCCTCTTGCAAAATTCTAAACGTTTTAGCAAGGTCTTTTTGTAGGAGTAAATCTCCTTCTTCAAGAGGTTCGCCATTTTGAAAGAAAATCTCGGATGCTGCTTTATTATTTTTCAACTTCGACTTATTTTCATTAATATACTGCGCCATCGACCAATTCACCTTAACGCCTTTATCCGCTTGTTTAATAGCTGGTTCAATTAGCTTTTCAAATGTCATTGTCCCATGATCTGCAAGGGCTTGTTCTAATACTTTTGCTGTACCAGGAACTCCAACTGCCTTTCCAGTTGTGTGTCTCTTGCTAAAAGGTACAGGCTTTCCTTTTTCATCTAAGAACAATTTCGATGTTACATTAGCTGGCGCCATTTCACGACCGTCAATCATTTCAATATCGTTTTCTTTCTCATCGTAAATCATCATAAATCCGCCGCCACCAATACCTGACATCATTGGCTCAACAACGTTTAAAGAAAGCTGAATAGCTACGGCTGCATCGACGGCGTTACCACCATTTTCTAACACTTCTTTCCCTACTTTAGCTGCTAAAGGGTGTGACACAGACACAAGGCCTTTCGTCGCTCCTTGCTTCATCGAGCGATTCACTCCTGGCACTTCTGCAGATCCTACTGGTGCAATAACACTAAAGACTAGCATAATAGCAAAAAAACTTTTTAACACCTTCATCTACTTCACGCTCCTTTTTAATAGGTGGAATGTATCCCTTCACATTCTATAATAAACTAAATTTTCATAATTTTTTACAAAATAAAGCAAAACAATACATTTTAACTATAAATAACAATATTTAGAAACTAATAGGTCCTAATTAACTAAAAAAGCTGCTAAAATAATTGAGCAGCCTTTCAACTCATTATGTTATATAAAAGGAGTTTTTTTTTGCTTAAGAGTCCTTATGATATAAATACATACTAACCCTACACTGATGATTACATATCCTATCCCACCAATTAATCCAAGTGTTCGACTATCTATTACTGTTAATAATAAGCCTGCTCCAAACATAGATAAACCCAGAGTTACGTTGGAAATGGTTGTAAACATACCAAATACCTTTCCTTGATGTTGTAAAGGCGTCACTCTCATAACAACTGAATCCAGACAAGCGTTGCTAATACCTGAAAAGAATGCTAGAACCAAATAAAAGCAAAACGCTAGCTGCCAGGAATAGGTGTTACTTATCATCATTAAGAAAATACCTTCTACTCCAAGAGAGACTAATCCACAAATCAACAGATATTTTCGGATTCGATTCGCCACAATAAAGCTAAGCATTAGCCCCATCCCAAGTCCTCCGTAAAACAAGCCTACCCCCCAGCTTTCTATGTTAAATTCTTGAACAGCATACACGCTAATGAGTACGTTATCAATTCCATTAAAGATAGGTACAAAAAGTTCAAAGCAAAAAACCAAAATTAAAGCTACCGAAGACGTAATAATTGAATAAACAGCAGAAATTGTAATGGATTCTGTTGGTTTCGAATTTACTTGTTGTCCACCTCTATCTACTAGTTTGTATACAATTAAACTGGCAAATAAAAAAGAACACGCATTTAATATAAACGTGACATCACTTCCTATATAAAAAGAAGCAAAGCCACCAATAAGAGAGCCACCAACTAATACAATTCCTAATAATACTTGCTCTAAACTATTAACCTGTACAATACGGTTCGAATGAATAACAGTAGGTATTAAAGCCTTTCTTGTAGGAGCATAGATAGCTTCTCCCGCTGCTAATACAAACGTACTTACATAAACAAGCCAAATCATTGAAGAATCGTTTACCCATATAAAAGCTAAAGCAAACGGAATTCGAATGAGGTCTGTAACAATTAAAATCATTGGCTTTGAAAAACGATCCGCAAGGCTCCTCCTAAGGGGCCAAAAAAAAGAAACGGAAGAACCCTAATGCCAAGTGCTGTACCTACTGCTAGGCCAGATTCCGTATATTCTAAAAGCAAAGCTAACAACGCTACTTGGCTGAAACGATCTCCTACTCCGTTCACAACCCCTGCTAAAAATAAACTTCGATATGCTTTCTCAACTTTTAATAAATAAATCATCTTTCTATCCCCTTTAACTAATTAGATAACCATCTAATTAGTTGTGTGAAATAAAAGCTAGTTGATTAAACTAGCTTACATCTTACCCCATAGCTCTTTAGGGTTCATTTCATATTGATTATCTTTTCGATACATATAATGATTCATGATTAATTCACGCCTTAACGTTGCGTAATCATCATGAAACTTTTTTAAATACTCATTCAGTTCTTTTTCTTCATAAACAATTCCATACTTAAGATCACTGATAATCTTTTCAAGCACAACCATACGCTTTTTACGCTGTGCTGGTAAATTTGTCAGCTTTCCATCAGCAGTAAAAAAGGGCTTTAAAATTTTAAAACGATCATTTTCTTCCACTGTTTCAATCACCTCTTCATTTACAATCGTTAAAATAGCCGTTGCGCTTGCTTCTAGTGCTTTGACATTCAGATAAAAATAAATCGTATTTTTGTCTCTTCGTTCTTTAATGAGTCCAATATCTCGAAGCTTTGCCATGTGGTGCGTAATCGTTGGCGGTTTTAGTCCTAGCTTGCCTGCAATTGCTTGCCCGTTCAGGGGTCCTGACTTTAGTAAACTTAGAATACGAATTCGCGTCGGATCGCCCATTGTTTTATGAAAGTCCACAATACGTTTCAACTGCATATAAACACTCCTAGTTAGATATTTATCTAATTAGACTATAATCTAATTTACAGAATATTAAAAGTTATTTTTCAGAAAACACCGATCTTTTTTACAAAGAAATGGTGTATACTCTCACCATACACGGAATTTTTTTAGTCTAAGGAGAAATTTTATGCTATCTACTGTCGCTATTAAGCAAGTCACCACTACAGACGCAAAACAAGTTGTTGCTTTTTTAGTTAAAATGCGCAGTCAACTGTTTCCCATGCTGAATAAGGATGTCCTTTCTCCAGATTTAGCAAACTTTGAAATGCACTACTTACATAAAGAAAAAACAGCTTTCTTCGCTGCTTTTTCACCTACCAATGAAGTAATTGGAACCATTTGTGTTTATCCATATGACCGTCGTTTTAGTCATCTGAACGACTTTTATCCAGAAAACACAGCTGAAATTGTTAAGTGTTATGTTGACGAAAAGTATCGCCGCTGTGGAATTGGTAAACAGCTCTTTCAACAAGCACTGTCTTTTAGTCAAGGGACGTATGATGTCTTAAGCTTACACACTCACCCATTCCTTCCTGGCGGCTTTGCATTTTGGCAATCAAGGGGCTTTCACACACGCTTCACTGAAAAAGATGGGGTATGGGATACGATTTTTATGGACATGAAGCTACTGCCAAGATCCTAATGGCATTATCTCCAAAATGCGGTGATGACAAATAAAAAAGTCGCTTTACACAGCGACTTTTTTATTTATTGATAAACATCTCAATCCCTGGCCCAATTGGAAGCCCAAGAAGATTCCAAATGAGAAAGAATAGAGTCCACGTAACCAAAATGACTACGCTATACGGCAGCATTAAGGAAATCAGTGAGCCAATCCCTGACCTTTTATCATAATCTTTCATTAATGCCAAGATAATTGGAAAATACGGATTTAATGGCGTAATAACATTAGTGGACGAATCGGCAATTCGGTAAGCCATTTGCACATATGCTGGATGATAATCAAGCAGCATTAACATGGGGATAAAGATAGGAGCCATTAAAGCCCACTGCGCAGACCCGCTAAAGATAAATAAATTCAATACTGCAGTCAAAAAGATGAATCCGATGATAACAGGCAGTCCTGTTAGCCCAATTCCCGTTAGTATCTCAGCTCCACTTACAGCAATCCACGTACCAATGTTCGTCCAGTTAAAGTACGCAATAAACTGAGAAGCCGCAAAAATTAAGACAATAAAGCCAGCCATATCTTTCATCGACTCTGCCATTAAGTTAGGAACATCGGAAATAGATTTTAGATTCCCTACCGTAAATCCATATGCCATTCCAATTAAAAGAAAGAAAATAAGCGTAATTGGTACAATACCATCTAAGAATGGACTTGGAATAATAGTTCCTTCATCGCTTCTTAGCAGTCCACTTTTTGGCACAGTCATCATAACAATCATTCCTATGTAAAGAAACCCTACAATACCAGCATTTCGAAGCCCTTTTGCTTCAAGGTTCGATACCTCTGACATCACGGATGCTTTATTCCCTTTGTACGTACCAAGTCTTGGCTCAATAATTTTTTCTGTTACAAGTCCACCGACAAGAACAACAAGCGCTACAGATGCCGCATTAAAAAACCAGTTATCAACGGGTGTTACCGTTGCCGTATCGCTTACCGTTTTCACTACTTCATTTGCAATTCCGGATAATAAAGCATCATTACCTGAAATGACCAAGTTAGCACTGAACCCTGCACCTACTCCCGCAAAGCCAGCTGCTAAACCAGCAAAGGGATGCCTTCCTAGCGTATAAAAAATGGTTGCCGCAAGCGGAGGAATAATGACAAACGCCGCATCTGCTGCTAAATTACCAAGCACTCCTGCAAAAACAATTGCGTATGTAATAACACTTTTAGGTGCATTTATAATAGTCTTTTTAATAAACGTTTCAATTAGTCCAACCTTATCAGCCACTCCGATACCAAGCATCATAGCTAGTACTAAACCAAGAGGCTGAAACTCTGTGAAATTGGATAGCATTGATGTAAAGATAAACTGAATCCCTTCTTTAGAAAACATATTTCGAATTGGAAGTTCTTCACCTGTTCCAGGATGAACGGTCGTTACGTCAAATACACTTACAATCCATGAAACAACCATAATGCTCATAGCAAAAATAACAAATAATACTGCGGGGTGTGGAAGTTTATTCCCAACCCTTTCAATTGAATCTAATACCCTTAGTATAACCCCTTTTTTCTCAACTTGATTCACTTCTGGATTCATAGCTGCCTTCCCCTCTATTGATGTTTTAGAAAAATTCCCATTTAAATTCCTTTTCAAAAGGGTAACACGACAAGAAAACAGAAATCAATAAATTTTCTAAAAAATTAATCTTTTTATAAGAATTTCTTATTATTGTGTGCTACTTTTTCTTTCTACTACTCGATAGAGCTACCCACTATACTAATATAGAAGAAAGAAGTGAATTCAGATGGAGGCGATTCATTGATGTATTCTCTTAAACGCATCGATCACGTTCAGCTGGCTGCTCCGCCTAATAGTGAACATAGAGCTAGACGCTTTTTTCATGAGCTTCTTGGTTTTCAGGAAGTTGAAAAGCCTGTCGTACTTCAGAAAAATGGTGGTTTGTGGTTTAAGATCAACGACTGTGAACTTCACATCGGAATTGACCAATCGTTTATACCTGCCAAAAAGGCACATCCTGCTTTTACAGTTGAAAATTTATCTGCTTTGAAAGAGCATCTTGCAGCTCATCACGTTGCTTTTATACAAGATGAAAAGTTACCAAACGCTAATCGTATTTATGTACATGATCCTTTTGGTAATCGGTTGGAGTTTTTGGAGTGGTTGTAACAAAAAGAGTTTGGGATATAACAAAATGATTGCTTCTAAAAGACGAACACTAGCTGTTCCAATCTTTTTGGTTTGTCTGAACACGTTCGCTCCATTGCGCTACGGCCACTCGCTTTCCGCGGGGAGGAACCTGAGCTTCCTCGCTGCGCTGCGGGATCTCAGTTTTCCCTCTCTTTCCCGCAGGAGTCGAGTGTCCAACGCTCCATTCCACCCTGTTTCCAACATTGTTTTCACAATCAACAAAAAACCTGAACGATTAAAAGTTATGAACTCTCAATCGTTCAGGTTTATCATTGGCTGAATTACTTATGTCCCAGCCTCTTTCACTTCTATTTACTTGGTCTATTTAAGACTGTTCCTGCTCGTAGCAATACAACAATATATCCCACGATTCCTCCAATAATGGCTGGAACAACCCATCCCAATCCAACAGAATATAGCGGTAACAATTGTGTAAAAGCTGAATCAACTGCCTGAATTTTCACCCCAGCAGCACCTAGTCCATCAAATAAACTTACGATGAATGTTAAAAGTAAACTTCCTTGGTATACGACAGGATGTCCTTTAAATAAAGGATGTAAAAATGTAAGCACAATAAGTACAATGGCAAGTGGATAAATAGCCGTTAGTACTGGTACAGAAACTGCAATTAGCTGTGTTAAACCGATATTAGCAACAAGTGCACTAAAGGCAGATAGAATAACAGCAATTGCTTTATAGCTAACTTTAGGAAATAGCTGGTGAAAGAAAGTAGAACAGGCAATAATTAACCCAATGCTTGTTGTTAAGCATGCCACGGTAATCATAATACCTAAAAACACGCCTCCAAATGAGCCAAAATAATAATTTGATACGCTCGCAAGCACGGCACCTCCATTATCTAAATAGCCTAGCTCAGATACGCTCGACGCTCCCATGTAAGCAAGAGCCGTATAAAAAACGCCTAATACTGTGGCTGTAATAAGAGTTGCCGCTCCGCATACCCCAATGATTTGCTTTCTAGTCGTAGCCCCTTTCTCACGGATAGCGTTAATAATCATAATACCGAATACAAATGAAGCTAGCGTATCCATTGTTAAGTATCCCTCTTGAAAGCCTTTGAAGAATGAATTGGTTTCGTACGCTTCCAAAGGAGCTTTAAATTCACCAATTGGAGCTACAACTGCTACAACAACTAAAATGCCAATAGACCCAATTTTAACAGGTGTTAACACCTTTCCAATAATATCAACAATCTTACCTGGCTTAAGGGAAAAGAAGCACGCAACTCCAAAGAAAATGATGGTGAAAATTAATAGAGGTAGACCTCCTACTCCTTCTGATAAAAACGGCTTGACGCCAATTTCATAAGAAACTGTTCCCGCTCGAGGAATTGCAAAAAGTGGACCGATTGCTAAGTAAAGAACAATCGTAAACACGATCCCAAAAACAGGATGTGCTCGACTAGCTAAAGACTGCAAATCATCTTTGCCTGAAAACCCAAGAGCCATTACCCCTATTAAAGGAAGTCCTACCCCTGTAAGTAAAAAGCCAGCGTTTGCAGACCATAAATTCGTACCGGCTGATTGACCAAGCATGGCTGGAAAGATTAAATTTCCTGCTCCAAAAAATAGAGCGAATAACATAAGACCAATTACAACAATAAATGAAAATGGTATTTTATTTGACACCTAAAACCCTCCGTCTTTCTTGGCTGAAATTACTTCCTAAAAAGATTTTTCAGAATAATTTAAAAACGTTCATTAGAAGCATGTACACCATTATAACTAGTGAATATGTATATTTCAACATAACTTTTTACTTTCAGAACAAAATTCTTGACAAAACAAAAAAGACCCTATTAAAAAGGTCTTTTCCTTCTTACATAATTAGCTAATTTTATCAAGTGCATTTTCTAAGTCTTTCCATATATCTTCCCAAAATTCTAAGCCTACAGATAGGCGCAATAGCTCGTTTGATATGCCCATTTCCTTTCTAATAGCTTCTGGAACAACCGCGTGCGTCATTGAAGCAGGGTGTTGGATTAAAGTTTCTGTATCACCTAAGCTAACTGCAATGGAGATTAAGCTTAGTTCATTCACAAACTTCTTCACAGATTCTTCTGATCCATTTAATTCAAAAGCTAACACCCCTCCACTTCTTTTCATTTGCTTTTCGAAGCTACTTTCTATTTCCGGGTAATAAACAGCTTTCACTTTTGGGTGTATTTTTAGCTTTTCAACAATTTTTTCTGCATTTTCACAATGACGATCCATCCTGACAGGCAGGGTTTTTAAGCCTCTAATTAATAACCACGCATCAAAAGGCGCAAGAATGCCACCGATATCTTTTTGAACAGTCTTTCTTATACCTTGAATAAGATTTGTACTTCCAACCATTACGCCTGCCACAACGTCACCATGCCCACCAATATATTTGGTTGCGCTGTGTATAACAAGATCACATCCAAGAGTTAACGGCTTTTGCAAATACGGCGTTAAAAATGTATTATCCACAATGACTGGAACTCCATGCTCTTTTGCTACTGCCACTACAAGAGGTAAATTAATGACGTGCATAGTAGGATTAATCGGTGTCTCAATATAAATGCATGCAGTTTTATCAGTAATGCTAGCTCTTATTTCTTCTACTGTTAGAAACGTTGAAAAAGAATGTGTAATGCTATATTTCTCATTTAATAGCTCCAATAAACCAAACGTACATCCGTAGAGACCTTTTGAACAAAGAATATGATCTCCAGCCTTTGTTAAACCAATTAAAGCTGCAGATACAGCAGCCATTCCCGAACCAAATGCTAGCGCTTCTTCGCCTTCTTCTAGCTCTGCCATTCGACTTTCAAATTCTGCTACGGTGGGGTTTGATAACCTTGAGTAAACATATCCACTCTCTTCTCCTGCAAAACGTCGTGCTCCTTGGTCTAAGCTTGAAAACGTAAAAGTAGATGTTTGATAAAGCGGTGTAACAAGGCTGTCGTGATGCATGCTTGATTTATACGTTCCGTGAACCGCTTTTGTTTCAAACCTATATTTCTCTGTATTCGTCATTCCCTTCATCCCCTTAAAATTTTGTAAGCGCTTACTTATAAAATTATATGAAATTCTCTAGTAGTTTGTCACGGTACAATTACACGATAAAAAGATGGCTACTATATCTGCAGCCACCTTCTATGCTTGTAACATTTGCTTTACTAGCTCTCTATTGCGTTTTTTAAACACTTCATTATGAGAAGAGACCATTGCAACTTTATTAGCATTAGGCTCAATAAACAGCTTTGCTCGATTTACGGCATTTGCTGCATCTTGAAACGCACCAGCAATTAGGTTTACTTTGCCTTCATGCTGCAGAATATCACCTGCTGCGTATAAGCCGGGCACAGTTGTTTCACTTGACGAGTTTCCCGCAATATAATAATCATGAATCATTTCAATTGAAAGCTCACTTTTTTGAAGTAATGATGTGTCTCGCTCATATCCATGGTTGATGATTACTTCGTCAATTGGTAGATATGTAATATCTCCAGTTAAATGGTTAGTAAGCTCTACTTTAGCAATTTTTTCACTGTTCCCATCAGCTATTAATTTACTAATTGACGTATTTAACATGCAAGTTGCAGAGCTATTTATTAGCTGCGTCACCTGTGACTCATGACCAGATAGACAGTCTTTTCGATATGTTAAATACACTTTTTTTGCAACAGGCTCTAATTCATTAGCCCAGTCGATGGCTGAATTGCCTCCTCCCGAAACAATTACGACTTTATCTTTAAAGCGTTGCAGTGACTTTACAGTATAATTTAAATTTGAAATCTCAAAGCGCTCTGCTCCTTCAATTTCTAGCTTTTGTGGATTCAAAATCCCTCCGCCTACCGCTATGATTACTGTTTTAGATCGATGTATTTCGCCCGAAGAACCCGTTAATAAAAAGTGTCCTTCATTATTTCGAGAAATAGATTCAATTTTCTCGTTTAATACAACTGTTGGATCAAACGTTAATCCTTGAGCTACAAGCTGCTCAATTAATTGAGCTCCAGGAGTCGGAGTTAAGCCCCCCACGTCCCATATCATTTTTTCGGGATAAACGTGCACTTTCCCCCCTAAACGAGGCTGAAATTCAATTAGTTTCGTTTTCATTTCACGAAGTCCGCTGTAAAAGGTCGAATATAGCCCTGCTGGTCCGCCACCAATTACGGTTACATCATAAAGCTCTGAATTTTTCACGATTCGCTCACTCCTAGTAATCATCATTGATTATCATTCTCATTTAAATATACATCTTTTTAATCAAATTGACAAACAAAAATAATGATTGACAGAATTCAAACAGACTATTATAGTAAAAATGAATCAGAAATGATAATCATTATCACCAATTCTAATTAACACTTTTGAACGGGAGGTTTCGCCATGGTTCGCCTACATACAGAAGATCTTAACATTGGATATGGTGAACGGGTAATCGTAAAAGATTTGAGTGTTCAAATTCCTGATAAAAAAATAACAACCATTATTGGTTCAAACGGATGTGGAAAATCAACGTTGCTAAAAGCTATTACACGCTTGATTTCTCATCAGTCCGGCACTGTATTATTGGACGGTTCTAGTATTGCAAAAGAAAACACCAAGGAACTTGCAAAGAAAATAGCAATCCTTCCTCAGTCCCCTGAAAGCGCAAACGGACTCACCGTAGGAGAGCTTGTATCTTATGGACGTTTTCCTTATCAAAAAGGATTTGGTCGCTTAACAAAAAAAGATTATGAAGTTATTGACTGGGCACTTGAAGTAACAGGAACAATAGACTATAAGTACCGTCCTGTTGATGCCTTATCGGGCGGTCAGCGACAGCGCGTGTGGATTGCAATGGCCCTAGCTCAAGAAACAGATATTATCTTTTTAGACGAGCCCACTACTTACCTGGATATGGCTCATCAGCTTGAAGTACTTGAGCTGTTACAAAAGCTTAACGAAGAGCAAGATCGCACTGTTATTATGGTTCTTCACGACTTAAATCAAGCCGCCCGCTTTGCAGATTATATTATCGCAATGAAAGATGGCGAAATTATAAAAGCCGGTACCTGTGAAGAAGTCATGCAGCAAGACGTTTTAAAAGAGGTCTTCCAGATCGATGCTGAAATTGGACGAGATCCTAGAACAAATAAACCGATGTGTATTACGTATAATTTACTATAGAAGGAGACTAGCAACATGAAAAAATTATTACTTCCCTTTGTGCTTTTACTACTGCTCATTATTAGTGCTTGCGGTAACTCAAACGAAAGTCAAGGTAATGAAGCAAAAGATAAAAAATCAGATACTGTTACATATGAATCTGAGAATGGACCAATTGAAGTTCCTGCTGATCCTAAGCGCGTAGTTGTTCTTGCTTCATTTGTCGGAAACGTTTTAGCTTTAGATACAAACGTAGTTGGCGTAGATTCATGGTCAAAAGACAACCCTCGCTTCAAAGACCAGCTAAAAGATGCGGAAGTTGTAACAGAAGACGACTTAGAAAAAATCATTGAATTAAACCCAGATTTAATCATTGGTTTATCGACAACAAAAAACATTGATAAATTACAAGAAATTGCTCCAACCGTTACGTATACATACGGTAAAGTAGATTATTTAACTCAGCACTTAGAAATTGGTAAAGCTTTAAACAAAGAAAAAGAAACACAAGCATGGATTGATGAATTCAAAGCTGATGCAAAAGTAGCTGGTGAAGACATCAAAGCAAAAATTGGTGAAGATGCAACCGTTTCAGTTATTGAAAACTTTGACAAACAACTCTATGTATTTGGTGACAATTGGGCACGTGGTACAGAAATTTTATATCAAGAGATGAAATTAAAAATGCCTGAAAAAGTAAAAGAAATGGCATTAAAAGATGGCTATTATGCAATTTCACCAGAGGTTCTTTCTGAGTATGCCGGTGACTACGTAATCTTCAGTAAAAATACAGATGGAGATACGTCATTCCAAGAAACGGATACGTACAAAAACATTCCTGCTGTAAAGAACAAGCAACTGTTTGAAGCAAATGCAAAAGAGTTTTATTTTAATGATCCAATTTCATTAGAATATCAATTAGACTTCTTTAAAGAGAAATTTTTACAGCAGTAATCCAATCATAAAAAGGAATTCTTAAAATAAGAATTCCTTTTGCTTTATTCTATAAAAGAAAAGATGAGAGGCTCATGACAACGAACAAAACACCATTTATTCCTTTTACACTTAAACTTATTCTTGGATTTTTAATCTTTATTGGAATGTTCATTATTTCAATGGTTTTTGGGGCAGCTAACATTTCTATAAAAGATGTTTGGTTAGCGCTTACCTCAACTAGTACAAATAATCAAATCTTAATTATTCGCGAACTTCGCCTTCCTCGAGAAGTAGCAGCTATTTTTGTAGGTATCGCTCTTTCAGTATCAGGTGGTATCATGCAAGGGATGACAAGGAATCCACTAGCAGACCCTGGTTTACTCGGATTAACAGCTGGTGCTAAAGCTGCTCTTGCTCTGACAATTGCTCTCATTCCATCTGCCAACTATTTTTGGATTATGATTGCATGCTTTATTGGAGCTGGTGTTGGCGCTGGGCTAGTATTTGGCATTGGCTCTCTAAAAAGAGGAGGTTTTTCCCCTCTCCGCATTGTATTAGCTGGTGCCGCAGTTTCTACTTTTCTATATGCAATCGCCGATGCCGTTGGCATTTACTTTAACATTTCAAAAGATGTGTCTATGTGGACTTCTGGAGGACTTACTTTAACATCTTGGAAACAATTATCCATTGTGATTCCATTTATTATAGTAGGCACATTGATTGCACTTACTCTTGCTAGACAGCTGACCATTCTTAGTTTAAGTGATGAGGTAGCAACGGGATTAGGACAGCATACGACTAAGATTAAAGTTATTTTGTTTGGAGTCATTGTGTTATTGGCGGGTGCATCGGTTGCTTTAGCCGGTAACCTTGTCTTTATTGGTCTGATGATTCCTCATATCGTAAGAGCGATTGTCGGAACGGATTACCGATTTATCATCCCAATGTCTGTACTTATCGGGTCATCGTTTATGTTGTTTGCGGATACGTTAGCACGCACAATTAACGCTCCGTACGAAACATCCATTATTGCAGTTGTAGCAATGATTGGCCTCCCTTTCTTTTTGTTTATTATTAAAAAAGGAGGTCACACAATCCGATGATTCATCCTACACTACGAAAAAAACAGCTATTTATTTTGCTTTTACTAACAGTTCTTATTTTGCTGACAATTACTGTTAGCATGGGATTAGGCTATGCGTCTTTATCCTTTGACCGCTTGCTTCCGACTCTATTTGGACAAGGAACGTTTAAAGAAGAATTTATCTTATTTTCAATCCGTCTGCCTCGTATCGTTATTACATTACTAGCTGGTATGGCTCTTGCTTTATCAGGAGCTATTTTACAGAGCATTACCCGAAATGATTTAGCAGAACCAGGCATTATTGGAATTAACTCAGGTGCTGGAGTAGGAGTCGCGGTATTTTTCTTATTCTTCCCAATTGACCCTGGCTCATTTGTGTATATGATTCCCTTTGTTGGATTTATTGGAGCCATTATAACTGCAGCCTTGATTTACACGTTTGCCTATGAAAGAAATATAGGCCTCGCCCCTACTAAGTTAGTACTAACTGGGGTTGGGTTTTCCATGGCTCTATCCGGAGTCATGATTGTCTTAATCTCTTCTGCTGAACGTCAAAAGGTGGACTTTATTGCAAAATGGTTAGCCGGAAACATTTGGGGTTCAGACTGGCCGTTTGTTTTAGCTCTTTTACCTTGGCTAATGGTATTAATTCCTTTTGTTTTATACAAAGCTAATAGACTTAATATTTTATCGCTCAATGAGCATACGGCTATCGGTGTTGGAATCTCCATTGAAAAAGAACGAATCACACTGTTACTTGCTGCTGTAGCCCTTGCAGCTTCTGCCGTATCTGTAAGCGGTGGAATTGCATTTATTGGATTAATTGCTCCTCACCTTGCAAAAAGCCTTGTAGGACCAAGAAACCAGCTATTTATTCCCGTAGCTATTTTAATGGGTGGCTTTTTCCTTTTAATAGCTGATACAATCGGACGTAACTTAATGACTTCTGAAGGAGTTCCGGCCGGAATTATTGTTGCGTTAATTGGTGCTCCCTATTTCATTTATCTACTTCTGAAAAAATAAAAGACTTCCAATTGGGAGTCTTTTTTATTTTAGGCTGATATTTTATTGAGTTTTAGAAAAGCTAAAAGTGTAATCGAAAGGCGGTGATTCTATTGTCTAAGAAAAAGCTAACTCCTTCACAAGAAGTGGATCAATCAAAGCTAGTTGATGACAAAGCAGCTAAGCTTAGAAAGAACGGAAATGAAGCGGAGCATGCTCACCAAAAAACGCTTGGTGGCGCACAAGGAGAATAATAACTATTGACTATCGAATAGCTGCCAAACGGCAGCTATTTTATTCATTAATGACTTTGACGTTCATCTGCAGCTTTTGCACGTTCTTGAGCTTTTAAATCAGCTTGATCAAGCTCACTTGAAAACTCTTCGTATACACCATCAGAATGACCTGGTTTTTTAACAATTTGAGACGAAAAATATTTCGCTTTTTCCGCTTCTACACGACTTTTTTGATTCATCATTTACCCCTCCATTTTCAATGAATTAACAAAAGGCGCTGTGCGCGCCTTTTGCATAGAGAATAGCATCCTTACCAACGATGCGCTTTCGCATTACTTCGCAAAATAATGTTTGTTTGTGACATTTGAGTATGTCCATTTACCTGCGATTTCGAGCGCTTCGGTCTTGTCCAGTTGTGGCTAAAAAGTTCTGAGTGCGGATCTAATTGATCTTTATAACTCATTCTTATCACCTCAAAGTTAGGATACTTACCTTTAACGAGAAAGCCTCGCTTGGCATCTCACTTATTAGCATGGCTAAATGCATACAAAGCATGCTAACAGTTTTCTCCATCCTTTTTTTACTGTTAAAAACAGATGAAATTTGTTAATAATAAAAAGAACAACTAATGACGGAATTCCCTTGGCATGATAAGATATTAAGGCATTACTTTAAAGTAAAATGAATGAAGATATGGATGTGATGAAACTGCGAGTTAATAAATTCATTAGCGAATCTGGAAAAGCTTCCAGACGCGGTGCAGATAAATTAATTAGCGAAGGTCGCGTAACCATTAATGGTAAGAAAGCAAAAATTGGTGACCAAGTATATCCTGGCGATGACGTTCGAGTAAGCGGAGAGCAGCTTCGTATCGCTCGTAACAACGTATATATTGCTTTAAATAAGCCAGTTGGCATTACAAGTACAAGTGAGAAGAAAGTAAAGGGAAATATCATTGACCTTGTCAATCATCCGTTACGTATTCACCACGTAGGACGATTGGATAAAGATTCAGACGGCCTTATTCTTTTAACAAATGATAATGACATTATAAACGAAATTCTACGTGCAGAAAATCAGCATGAAAAAGAGTATGTGGTATCTGTGGACAAGCCTATCACTCCAGAATTTGTTAAAAACATGTCAGAGGGTGTACATATTTTAGGAACAAAAACACTGCCGTGTAAAGTAACGCAGCTGTCGAAATACGAATTTCAAATCATTTTAACCCAAGGGCTTAACCGTCAAATTCGTCGTATGTGTGAAGTCCTAGGTTACCAGGTATTACGCCTACAGCGTACACGTATTATGAATATCCACTTAAATAATTTACCGGTTGGTCAATGGCGTGATTTAACAAAAAAAGAGCGTAACCAGCTGTTTAAAGAATTAAACTATGAACCAAAAGAGTGGTAATTAGCAGAGAAATTCTCTGCTTTTTTTATGCCCTCGACGGGATTCGAACCCGCACTCCTTTCGTAAGCTTAGGTTCGGGGGAACACGCTTCCCTACGGAGTTTCACCAACGGGAATTTCACCCGTTTCAGCTTATTTTGCTTTTCGGTGCTTCTGAAACCCTTACCTTGCGACCCGGTGGCTACAATGTTTTCCGGCGCTCTTCCCTTCTGAGCTACGAGGGCGTTTATCTTAAGAATACTGTCTCTACCTTACTTTATCAATTTATATAGAAGAGGTGTACCAATGGCTGAGCAAAGAAATATCTACAATAAACATTTTGTTAACAAGCTGGCCCATTCGATAAAAGCAGCTTATTCTTCATTTTCAAAAGATGCTTTTATATCAGGTGTTTTTCATAAAGAGTGGGACAATCAATCATTAAAAGACAGAATGAGGCACATTACTATAATGCTACATAAGCATTTAGCTTTAGATTATCACGGAGCACTTGCTGTTTTATATAAAGTCGCCCCTGAATTTAAGGGACAGCTTGCTGGAATTACTTTTCCAGACTATGTAGAACAATATGGTTTGAACGAATGGGAAATGTCTATGGATGCGCTTGCTTTTTTCACGACCTACTCTACTTCAGAGTTTGCGGTTCGACCTTTTTTACTCAAAGATCAAAAACGCATGATGGAACAATTTTTAACATGGTCTACTCATGAAAATGAACACGTTCGCCGCCTTGCCAGTGAAGGCTGTCGTCCTCGCCTTCCTTGGGGAATATCTATTCCATCATTTAAACAAGACCCAAGGCCGGTGTTTCCCGTGTTAAATAACTTACTTCAAGATTCATCTTTGTATGTACGTAAAAGCGTCGCAAATAATTTAAATGATATTTCTAAAACGCATTCTGATCTTCTTTTAACTTTTACTGAGGCTAACCTTAATAAGCACCCACACACAGATTGGATTTTAAAACATGCATGTCGCACGCTATTGAAAAATGGCCATCCAAAAGTTCTACAGCTTTTTGGCTTTGACCAGAATCACCAAGTGACAATCTCAAATTTTCAACTTTCAGCTCCCGAAACAGCAATTGGAGGCTCTTTAACTTTTCAATTTGATCTATATGGCGAAACAGAAGAGAAAATTCGTATTGAATATGCAGTAGATTATGTAAAATCACGGGGTAATCGCACAAGAAAAGTGTTTAAGCTAGCAGAGTTTCAAGTCAAAAAGCATTTATCTAAACACTATGAAAGAAAGCTTTCCTTTAAAGACTTATCTACGCGTAAACACTATAGCGGGGTACACACCTTAACGATACTCATAAATGGTATTGAGATGAAATCTCTTGATTTTCATCTACAATAAAGAGTTTGGGACATAACAAAATGATGGCTTCTAAAAGACGAACACTAGCTGTTCCCATCTCTTTCCCGCAGGAGTCGAGTGCCCTACGCTCCATTCCACCCTGTTTCCAACATTGTTTTCACAATCATCCAAAAAACCTGAACGATTAAAAGTTATGAACTCTCAATCATTCAGGTATAGTAAAGACTGAACTACTTATGTCTCAGTCTCTTTCTTTTATTCTCCGCCTTCATAAACAAGCCAGTTTGAATCTGTAATTTGGGCGGATAAATTAATAATTCTATTTTTCACTCGACTTGCTTCAGCTCCTTGTAAAGGCGCTGGCTGATAGTTATTTCTTGAAGCTACTGATGAAATGCTAAATGGAATAACCTGAATTTCTTTTTTATCTGTTAGCTCTTCACCTTTCAAATGAAACGTTTGCTGAAAAACAAACGTATCTTTATCACTTGGATTGCGATTTCCACCAAACATAAAGTTTCCTAGACTATATACAATGAACTTCCCTTTATACTCTTCAATGCCTTGAACAACATGTGGATGATGTCCTAGAATTAAGTCTGCACCGTTATCGATCGTGTAGCGAGCTAGCTCTTGCTGAGTTTGTGTTGGCACAGGACTTTTTTCAATACCCCAATGGTAATGTACAATAACAATCTCTGCACCTTCTTTGCGTAAACGCTTTATGCCAGCCTTGACTTCTTTTTTGGCTGTTTCCACATTTGAATCCCAACCTTCATACCCAAGTGCACCAATCTTAACACCCTTAACCTCTGTTATGTACTCGTTATCATAACCAAAGTAACCGATATCATTTTCATCTAATGTTTTCATCGTATCCTCATACCCTTGATCTAGATAATCAAAAATATGATTATTTGCCAAGTTCACAGCTTCAATATTTCCTAACTTTAAGATATTAACGTAGGAAGGGTCCCCTTTAAAACGAAAGGTTTTTGCTGCTTTTTGCGTCGAGTTAGTTAACGTTGTTTCAAGATTA
The DNA here is from genome assembly GCF_001457055.1 of Priestia veravalensis. Taxonomy (NCBI): domain Bacteria; kingdom Bacillati; phylum Bacillota; class Bacilli; order Caryophanales; family Bacillaceae; genus Priestia; species Priestia veravalensis. The sequence goes on from NZ_KQ758658.1 coordinate 23,133, forward strand.
ACGGTCGTAAAGTCATCGTTTTCAAATAAATCTTTAATATGTTCTACAAAGTAAGGTAAGCCATTTTTATCTGCTTCATGCGGAAACGACTGTTGATATGGAAAGCTTTCGTCTGTACCAATTGTAAAGTCTCCCGCTGCGCTAATTTTAATCGTTGTTTCTTTTTCATTCTTGACGGCCGCTGCTTTTTTCTCTTTAGCTTCTTCCTTTTTAGGTTGTTCTTTTTCCGTTGAAGCAACGTTGTTACTTGTAGGTTCTGAACGATCCATATTGGCAACGACAAAATAGCCAATGAGAATCAAAGTTAGAATAGTAAAAATCCCTCTTTTTTTCATCCGCCGGTATTTCTGTTTTCTCCCTGTTCTTTCCTCCATCTGACCGATTCCCCTTTATACCATATTCCCCAAAAATATATCATTTTTTTACAAAAAATGAATCTTTCTACCAACAGGATACTATAACCTTTTAGAAAAAACTAGGAATATATCAAAAAATCTAAATAAATGACTTTTTCAGATAAACTGTTTCTAAAAATTGATAGTTTCTCAATTGAAAACCATCTATGCATTATTTGTTATATATATAAATAATTATTTTAAATTCTTTTTCAAACGAAAGGGTCTGTTTTATCCCATTACGCTATACTAGAAAAATGAAAGGAGGATGTAAAATATGCCAAGAATTGAACTTTCTAGGGTTGGATTCACGCCTTTTCAACGGCTATTAGGTCACAATGTAGATATTATGAATAAATGGTGTGATTTAGGTGATGAGTTAGAAAGAACTCTTAGTCTATCAGCACAGCTAAAGGAAGAAGTAAGGCGCGTATTAGCTGAAAAAAATGGCTGCGCTTATTGTAAAGCAAAAGGTGCGCCAAATCGGAAACAACAAGATGAGAAAACCATGCTGGCGATTGCCTTTGCAGACGTTTTTTTAAAAGAAAAAGGAAGCGTTCCAGATACTGTCTTTGCCGTTTTAAAAGAGGCCTTTAGCGATAAGGAGATTAGCGAGCTTTGTGCTTTTATTTGTTTCACAACCGCTTCTCAATATTATGGAGCTATGCTAGACTTACAGCCATAAAAACTAACAGAGGTTGCATAATGCAACCTCTGTTAGTTTTTAAATGTTTGTTTTATATAACCTTTTCCATTTTTAATTTCTACCTTGGCGAAAGCACCGTTCACAAGCGTAAGCTGAGGAGGCATATGCCCAAAGTCAAGATCATATGCAATAGGTACTTCAAGCTCTTTTAAAAGGGCTTCATACACATCTTCAGCTGTATAGCCTCCGACTGGATGGTTAGCAGTGCTTCGACCAAAAAGTATACCGCTACAATAATCAAACCAACCTGCTAGCTTCATTTGAACGAGTGTACGCCTAAGGTCTGTAACTGATAGCTCACAGTTTTCAAAATACCAAACGAGCTTTTCACCCTGTAAAAACCTCTGCTGAAAGCTTTTAACATCCCCACATGGTGTGCCAATTGCATGACGGATTACGTCGATACATCCACCAAGTAACCTTCCTTCAATCACAAGCTCTTTGTTCCCAACCATTTTCCACTCGGTAGGTTCGGTTAAATGAAAGACGCAAGGAGATGGATTACTGTGCTGCCATTCTTTTTGAAAATAAGTAGAAGAGTACTGCGTAATACTCTTTCCTTCTTCAAGTTGTAATACTCGTTCCCACATCTTGGTCGTCTCATCCCAGTACTCGCCTCGCAAATCGACTAAATTTGGACCATGAGCTGTTGCAATACCGGTGTTTATGGTTAACGCAAATAGGAATAAGCTTGTATCAGAATAGCCTAAAACCCACTTTGGCTTAATTTCTTGAAATAAAAAGTGCTCAAAAATTTCAATCAAAAGCTCCCCACCCCAAGGCGGAATAATTAAATTTATTTCTTCGTTTTTGAGCATACTCATCAATTCATAAGCTCGCACTTTACCTGAAGCAGACTTTGCTTTTACCTGCGTCCAAACAGTTTGACCGCATTGAACCTTGTACCCACGCTCCTCCATTTTGTCACAAGCTGATTGAAACATCTTATGTAAAGCGTCTGGAACCCCCGAAGAAGGAGCGGTTACACCTATGGTAGCGTCATGCTTTAAACGCGGAAATTGAATCATTACTAGCACTCCTTTATTTCTCTCAGCCGAATATGTATTGTTCATCATACCATAATTAACTTTAACTGGGTTATTTTATCTTTATTTTCCTTTTTTTAAAAATCCCTCTTGACTTAAGGAAAATCCATCCATTATAATCATCCGTAAGCATTGATAAGGACATGAATAACTTTTCATTTCTACTCAGAGACTAGGGCCTTTGGCTGCGAGCCCTTTAGAAACAAAGTTGATTTACCACCTTTGAGCTATTGCGGGGAAATGCTTTGCAGACTATCCGTAATCGGGAAATCCGTTATCGTTTTTGAGCACGACGTTTTTTTGTCGTGAAATTAGGGTGGTACCACGACCGCACTCGTCCCTTCTTTTGGGATGAGTGCGTTTTTTTATACAATTTTATAGATGGCGTTGATAAGAATACGAATCTTCTTTTACCTTTTATCCAGAGACTGGGGCCTTTGGCTGTGAGCCCTTTAAAAGCAAAGTTGATTTACCATCTTTGAGCTATTGCGGGGAAATGCTTTGCAAACTATCCGTAATCGGGAGATCCGTTATCACTTTTGAGCACGACGCTTATTTGTCGTGAAATTAGGGTGGTACCACGACCGCACTCGTCCCTTCTTTTGGGATGAGTGCGTTTTTTTATTTAATTATTGGGAGGAAAAAACATGAAAAACGCAAAACTTGAAAAACAAAACCATCAGCAGTTAGGAAAAGAGCTTGAACTCTTTTTGACTCTGGAAGAAGCACCCGGCATGCCATTTTTCTTACCAAACGGCATGTCTATTCGAAACGAACTCGTTAACGATTGGAAACAAAAGCATATTCAAGCTGAATATGCGGAGATTCAAACACCCATTATGATGAAGCAACATTTATGGGAACAATCTGGACACTGGGACCACTATCAAGAAAATATGTATTTTTCAAACGTAGATGAACAGAGCTATGCCCTAAAGCCAATGAACTGCCCCGGCGCAATTTTATTGTTTAACAGCAAACGTAGAAGCTACCGAGAGCTTCCGGTTCGTTATGCTGAACTTGGACTCGTACACAGACATGAACTATCTGGATCTTTAAACGGTTTGTTTCGCGTTCGCTCATTTACGCAGGATGACGCACACTTATTTGTTACGCCTGCTCAAATCGAAGCAGAGCTTAATGGTGTCTTGAAGCTAGTTCATGAATTTTATGAACAGTTCGACTTTGAATATAAAGTTGAACTTTCAACACGCCCTGAAAAATACATGGGAGATTTAAGCATGTGGGAACAAGCGGAAGCGTCTCTTGAAAATGTCTTAAAAGCACGAGGATTAGCTTACGAAATTAATAGAGGAGACGGAGCGTTCTACGGACCTAAAATTGATTTTCATATTTTAGACTCCCTTGGCCGAAGCTGGCAGTGTGGAACAGTTCAACTCGATTTTCAAATGCCTGAAAAATTTGACTGCACATATATCGGAGAAGATAACACCCCTCATCGCCCAGTAATGATTCATCGCGCAGTTTACGGTTCAATCGAACGATTTATGGGTATTTTAATCGAGCATTACGGTGGAGACTTCCCTCTTTGGCTTGCACCTGTTCAAGTGAAAATTCTGCCGATTGCTGATGCTCATATAGACTACGCAAATGAAGTTGCACAGCGCTTACGTCAGCATGGAAGACGGGTTGAAGTTGATAGCCGAAAAGAAAAGATTGGCCTTAAAATTAGGGAAGCCACGCTAAGAAAAGCTCCTTATATCGTAATTATTGGCGATCAAGAAGTAGCGAATAGCAGCCTTGCTATTCGAAAACGCACGGATAATAGTCAGCACTCCCTAAAATTTGATGATTTTTTACTGGAGCTTGCACAAAATAGATAAAATAAAAGCGCTCAATATAACCATACTGAGCGCTTCCTTTTTTAAAACAACAGTTCCATCTGACGACTTTTAGTAGTAAATCCTATATTTTCATAAAATTGAATCGCGCGATCATTGAATTCTAATACGTTTAGTTCAATAGCATCTACTGACTTTTCTCTGCCATATTTAACGATTTTATTCATTAATAACTTACCAATTCCTTTGCTTTGATGATCCTCACTAATACCGATGCTTCGAATGAATAAAGTGCACCGGTTTTTTAAAATGGGATTAGTATCTCCTGCCTTTTTAAAATCAAGGATCACATATCCAACGACAGACTTCTCTCGATCTCGTACGACTAGTAATTCTGTTTCAGCCGATTCAAGCCATTGTTGATATTCACCACGGGACAAGGTTGAATCCTTCTTCTCATATAAATCAGGCCTTCCTTTAATATGAAGCTTCTGCACTTGATTTTTCAGCTCTGAAAATGATAAAAAATCACTTTCAACTGCCTTCATTACGGAATATAGATTCATAGATTTTTCTCCTTTATTTTATTTTCAAAAAATAATGTACGTAAACGAGATTACTGCCCAAACGTTTTGTAGGCTGTTGCATATACTTCTAAAGAAAAAGGAGGTATTGTTATGTATCAAAACCAACACGTATACACTGAGCACGATTTTCGCAGACCTTATGGCAGACCAGGCGGCTTCGGTCGTCCATTTGGCAGACCATTCGGACGTCCTTTCGGAGGACCATTTATCTTTGGAGCTCCGTTCTTAGGAGGATTAGCTGGCGGATTACTTGCTAGCTCTTTTTACGGCGGAGGATTCGGACCATACCCTTATCCACCATACCCTTACTACCCACCATATGGCTACTATTATTAAGAAGACATGGCTTATGCCATGTCTTTTTTTACCTATTAGTAAATTTATACTCCTAAAAAAACCGTTCCCATAATCATATATACAATAGGAAACAAGAACATAGCTATATTTCCAACAATTGCTCCTTTAGCAAAGCCACTTTCTTTTCTCTTATAGATAGATAGGGCTAGCCAAAAGCCAATGAAACTTAAGACTAGAGGAAAAAAAATGACGACTCCTTGAAGTTTCTCAAAAGTAACAACTCCTAGAAAGAAGTTTATAATTATGAAAAGCGGAATAATAAATAATAGATACGAAACGAATAGAATGACTGGTTTATTCATAAGCCCTCCTCCTACAGTTCAACTACCTTCATTAATACCTCGTATCGCGTATATGGTGAAAATGAGGCTTTAAGTGCCTGCTTTGCTCCCTGAACTGCTTGATCAACGTGATGTTTTTCAGCAACTGATACCTTTGCAGCTGTTTCCTGCGTGTATTTATCAAGAACATTCATTTCCTTTTTGGTCTCAATCCATTCGCCATCTACATATAATCCATATTGCTTTACGCTTGCCGTATTTACTATGTCTCCCATTCACCCAAATGTTTATTATCTCGTTAATTCAATATCATAATGGTACTTATCACTACGAAACTTTGTGGTTGTAAATTCAATAGGCTTATCATCAAAACCAAAGCTCAACCTTGTCATTTCCAAGAGCGCTTCTCCCGCTCGAATGCCTAATAAATCAGCTTCGTAAATGATAAACGATAACCACCTGGTCTATGACTCACTCGGAAAATCGTTACTTCTCCAGCTTTTAAGCCAAAGTCCATTGCCAAGCCAATCTTTCTGTTAGGATGAACACCAGCTGTGGCTCCAGTATCTGGACGAGCTAACGAATAAGCACCAGCTCCACAGTGCCAAAATACAGCTGAATTTTTCTCTTCGTCAATGTGAACCAAGTCTCCCAAATACGGGGCGTTTCCTTTTGCTAATTCTCTTAAGATAAACATGGAAATTGATCCATCAATATCAGATTCACATGATGTTACCATTCCATCCTCTGTGAACTGAGACAGAGTTGAGCACGATCTACTTCTCCAACCCACTCTGACTTTGAAATAGTAATGCATTCTTTAAATGCTTTTTGCAAATCTATTTTCTTTAAAGTAACACCAAGTGCTTGATGCAGCTCATCTTCATCAGCTTGTGAGAAGAAGAAACCAGGTGGAATTCCTGCGCTTTTTAATCTATGTATTGATGTTTTTATTTTCATTCATTTCATTACAAAAATAAACCGTACATCCAATATTATCTTTATGATCTTTTACCAGCGTATCTTTAGAAAATGAGCGAATCGAACGATAAATGAGCCAATCTCCTGCACCACCACCAACCAATAATGTCGAGAGAGCTACAAGCATGCCGTTGCCAACTAGCATCCCTATAACGAGGGGTACAAATCCTGTTAGAATTACAGGCAGCAACAGTGCCATGCGAAAAGCACGCATTGAAATGGGGACCTTACAGTGTGCGTAACAAACCATATACTTCCAAATAAAACCAAACTTTAAATCTGTTAGCTTGACCTTCCCAAACCACAAAAAACCAACTCCATGAAGCAGTTCATGAAGAAAAATTAATAGAAAATAAAAACCGATAAACTTAAGCAGGGACATAAGAGTAATGGTAAACTCTAACCCCCAGAACCATGTGTAAACAACCGTACTAAGCAATACAATTCCTATTGTGTAATAAGAGGCTTTTCTATTAACACCCTTAGGATCTAAAACGATTGAAACTTCCTTCCCCAAAAAATTCACACCTTTCCATTTAACAACAATAAAAACGTATATAAGAACTTATTTTCAGCATAATGAATCCTTGGTGAAAGACTGCATATGATATAGCAAGTCCATATTAAGGAGGTGTCTCTAATAGAAAGTTGGTTAAACGTTATTGCCAATGTAGTTTTTCCAATTGCGGTCGCTTTTTATTTACTCATTAAAAGATTGATAATTTCACAAAGATTATCAACCGTATTGCCACTATCATTGAAGAGCAAAAAAAGGACGAGCAGTAAAACGTACAAGCTTTCCATTTTCAAATGTTCAAAGAAACTGCCAACTAGATTATGATACTAGGTGGCATCTTTTTTAATTCCTTGAAAAGTAGTTTGTACATCTCCAACCCCTGGAAGAGCAGATAAAATGACTTGATCTCTGTGATAGGTTAAAACATCTAAGTCGCCATCTAGCCATAGTGGAGCATCTAAGTCAAAGTAATGAATATTTGGATGTGCTGCTGCAAAGTGTGCTGCCGCTCCTACAGAAAAACAAGGTTCCATCATGCTACCAATCATACAACCCACACCGTTTGCTTCTGCAATACTCGCAATTTTCCATGCTTCGTTTATTCCCCCGCACTTCATAAGCTTAATATTTAATAAATCTACATAGCGCCCTGCGACAAGCTTTAACGCGTCCTTTACTGAAAACAAGCTTTCATCTGCCATAATAAGTGTAGAAACCCGATTAGTTACAAACTTTAGGCCATCTAAATCATAGGAAGGAACTGGCTGTTCAATAAACTCAATGTTAAAGTTTCTACTTTCCATCTCATGAATAATCTGCACTGCTTGTTTCGCACGCCAACCTTGATTTGCATCTAAACGAAGCTTTATGTATGAAGGAATAGCTTCGTGAATTTTCTGTATGCGTTCAATATCTAACTCTGGATTCGCCCCAACCTTTATTTTAAGTACTTGAAAGCCGTCAGCTACAGCTGATTTAGCAGCTTTCGTCATCTTCTCTGGAGTGTCTACACCAATGGTCATACAGGTGGAAAGTGTTTTTTTACCCCCTAAGTAAGTATGAAGCGGAACTTCTATTAATCTACTATATGCGTCATGAAGAGCAATATCAGCAGCAGCTTTAGCACTAGTATTTCCTACACAGCAAGACTGTACGCTTTGAAGTAACAGTTGAAATTCTTTAACATCTCTTCCAATTATCGCAGCTTTAATAGGCCCTTTAAGAGCTGCTAAAATGCTCTCTAACGAATCACCTGTAATCACATACGTTGGGGCAGCCGCTCCTCTACCCGTTATTCCATTTTCTAACGTAATAATCACTTCAACGCTTTCAATTTCTGTGGCTGTTCGGAGCGCTGTTTTAAATGGTACTTTTAACGGAATAGTTTCATGCTTTACTTCAAGGTTTTTAATAATCATTTGGCACACTCCCACTTTTTAATCCAAAATTATTACTTGTGTTTGCGTTTTTCCCACATACTTATAGGTAAGAGCTACTCGTTCAATTGGTTTGCTATGAGTAATTTTTAACATATATCTTTTACTGGAAGGCTCTATCTTCTTATGCACCTCTTGTAGCGTTAGCTGTTGATCAATCTGATCTGATAAGTTGATCACTTCGTTCGCTTTTATTTGCTCAAGTTCTAGCCCACTTGGATGTGCTTGATTATTTACTTGTATAGCTATGAGATAAACTGAGCTAATAGAGCTTTCATTATCTAACTCGATTGCCACTGTTTTTTTATTGTGAGGAAAAGTTGTAATGGTTCCTATTTGAAGAGATTCACCCTTTCTTATATATATGAACCCTATAACAACTCCTACCATTAGAAAAAAGATTCCGCTCAACATAAGCTACTTTTTCATTTCCCTTTCCCTTCTTCAACGAATACCATATGAGGTTCTGTTTCTTTATAATAGCGAAGTCTGTCTTCTAACGTGCCCGTACGTACTTCAAACTTATGCCCGTCTGGGTCCGTGAAATAAATTGACTCTCTATCACGCTCATCCCTTGTTCTTCCTTTTAAAATTGGTACATGATAAGCCGCTAGTTTTGCCTCAAAACATTTTAAATCTCCAGCTTTAATTGAAAACGCAAAATGGGTATAGGAATCGTGAATTTCATTTCTTTGAATATGTTTCTCTTCATTTAACGCTATCCATAAACCATTTAAATCCAAATAAGCTGTGGCTGTGCCAGTAACAAGAAGATTAGCACCTAGAACCTGCTTATAAAAACCGATTGACTGAGCTAAATTAGATACTGAAAAGCAGCAGTGATTTATTCCTTGAATCATGTTGTCCTCCACCTTTTGTCTAGATAGTAGAACCACTAACTATATACATATACTACCATATCATTTTCATTTTTATCTTATTATTTTAAATTTTCTTCCTATTTTTGTATACTAAATACGTAATTTATACAAAGGATGGTGTCTCATGTTTTTTAGTAAAGAGAGAGAAAAGGAAGTCATTAATTGGCTAGAAGCACATTCATATCGTCTAGCTGAGCCTATAGATTGTGCTTCTCAAGACTTTTCATTTTTAAAGTCAGTTATTCAAGATAAACGAATTGTCTGGCTTGGTGAAAATGGGCACTTCATTCGTGAACACACCATGTTAAAAGAAAAGATAATTTCATTCTTGCATAAAGAGATGGGTTTTAACGTATTGGCATTCGAAAGTGGCCTTGCTGAAGCATACGGAGCAAATGAATTGAAAGAAGCGTCAACACCAGAAGCTTTCATGAAAAATAGTATTTATTCTTTATGGGCAACAGAAGATACCGAGCCCCTTTTTCATCTATTAAAAAGACAAGATTTTCGTTTAGCTGGAATTGATATAAATCCTTCTTCAATCCCTGACACCTTTTTAAGATTTGTAGCAAAATTACAGCCATTCGTTACAGAAGAACAGCTACAAGCATTTGAATTTATTGAACGAGGTGCATATGAGTGGTACTACAAAATTGGTCAATATACAGCGGCACGAAAAAAAGTACCAAACGATGTGCTGCAGCTCTTTAAACATTTTAAAGAACAAGCAATCACAAAGGCTAACGATCTGATAAAATCAATTCAATTTCACCTTCTTAATGAACGAGAACAAGCTAAAGAAACTTATCTACACGTCATGCAGCGTTCGTTAGCTAACCGCTTATATTTTCTGAATCACCTGACAGAAGATCATCGCACTTATAAAAAAGTGCGTGAACAGCGACTTTGTGAAAATGTTGAATGGCTGTGCAATGAACTTTATCCAAATGAAAAAATCATCATTTGGGCTCATAACATGCATATTTTTAAAAATTTCCGTTCGTTCTTTTCAAAGTTTGAACCAATGGGCTCTAAGATATCAAAAACCCTTCAAAATGACTCTTACTATATGGGTCTGTTTATGTATGAAGGCGAAACTATAACAGATACGGGTCAAGCTTATAAACTAAGCAAGCCACCTAAAAAAAGTTTGGAAGACTACCTCTCTAAGGTGAATTCACCTACTACGTTTGTAGATTTTTCTCAACTACAAAAGCAACGGGAAAACGAATGGATATTCAAAAAAACAGTTTTCTTAGATAGCGGAACCATGCAAACATTAATTACGCCCCGCGAACAAATGGATGGAGCTCTTTTTGTGCAAAAAGTTTCACCTCCTCCATTCAAAAAAGAAGGTGAGAAATAACAAAGCAAATGTTCAAAAAGACAAAATCTCTTTACGTTGTCTGAACTCGTTCCCAACATTGTTTTCACAATTAAAACAACCTGAACGATTAAAGTTCCTTCCTTTTAATCGTTCAGGTTTATCATTAGCTGAATTCCTTATGTTCCACCCTATCTTCTAAATCTTCATTTTCTGCAAACGCAGCGCATTTAACACAACGGATACAGAGCTGAACGCCATAGCTGCTCCGGCTAACCACGGTGCCAAAAATCCGATTGCGGCAATTGGAATTCCAATGGTATTGTAGCCGAATGCCCAAAAGAGATTTTGTTTAATGTTACGCATTGTTGCTTTACTCATTTGCAAAGCATGAACGATACTTGTAAGGTCACCTCTCATAAGCGTTAAGTCTGCTGCTTCAATCGCGACGTCTGTGCCGGTTCCAATGGCCATTCCAACGTCCGCCACTGCTAGAGCCGGTGCATCGTTTAAGCCGTCACCAACCATTGCCACTTTTGCCCCTTGAGCCTGCAGCTTTTGAATTTCGGCTGCTTTTCCTTCTGGTAATACTTCAGCAAGCACATGATGAATTCCCACTTCATTAGCGATAGCATTCGCTGTTTGCTTATTATCACCTGTAATCATCACAACGTGAAGTCCCATTTCTTTTAGGTCCTTAATAGCTTTTGCTGACGTTTCTTTAACCGTATCAGCAACTGCTACAAACCCTGCATATTCACTGTTTAAAGCAATTAGCATAACCGTTTTCCCCTGAGACTCAATTTCTGAAATGAGTGATTCAACACCCGCAACTTCAATACCAGAATCAGACATAAGCTTTCTCGTACCAACTAAAATTTCCTCATCCTCTATAATCGCTTTTATACCATGCCCAGGTATTGCTTCAAAAGCTGAAATTTTTAGCAAACTAAGATTTTGTTCAGAAGCCTTTTTGACAATTGCGCGTGCTAATGGATGCTCAGACTGACTTTCAGCAGAGGCAACAAGCTGTAGAAGCTTTTCTTTATCTCCAGCATTTTCTGTCACAACATCCGTTACTTCTGGCTCACCCTTTGTCACGGTACCAGTTTTGTCTAACACGATGGTATCTACTTCATGAGCTGCTTCTAGATGCTCACCGCCTTTAAATAAAACACCTAGCTCGGCTGCTCGACCTGATCCCGCCATAATTGACGTTGGGGTAGCTAGACCTAATGCACAAGGGCAGGCAATTACAAGTACAGCAATCATTTTTTCAAGCGCTGAAGCAAAGTCACTAGGATCAAGCACCATATACCAAACAAAAAACGTAACGATTGCTATTGCTACAACAATGGGAACAAAAATACCTGAAATATGGTCAGCCACGCGTTGAATAGGGGCTTTAGAACCTTGTGCGCTTTCCACAACTCTTATAATTTGTGCAAGGGCTGTTTCTTTTCCCACTTTTGTTGCTTTTACTTTTAAAAAGCCATTTTTGTTCACTGTGGCTCCCGTCACATCATCACCAACCGATTTTTCAACTGGAATACTTTCTCCTGTTAGCATGGACTCATCAATTGCAGATTGTCCTTCTATTACCTCACCGTCTACTGGAATTTTTTCGCCTGGCTTCACATAAACAACGTCTCCATGCTTCACTTCTTCAATAGGGATTTCAACCTGTTGGCCTTTTCGCTCTACAACCGCTGTTTTTGCTTGTAAACTTAAAAGCGTTCGAATTGCCTCTGAAGAACGCCCTTTTGCTTTGGCTTCAAATAATTTCCCAAGTAAAACAAGCGTAATTAAGATTGCGCTTGTTTCATAATAAAGTTCAATCATATGGGCATTTGAACCAATGGACTGGATCGACAAATAAACGCTGTAAAAGTAAGCCGCACTCGTTCCTAAAGCCACAAGAACATCCATATTCGCACTTTTATTCCTTAGCGCTTTATAGGCTCCAACATAAAACTGTCCACCAATAAGAAATTGAACTGGCGTAGCAAGGGCCAGTTGAAACCATGGATTTAAAAACATTGGCGGTACAGGAATAAAGGCCGTAAAGGAAAAGTGACTAACCATCGCCCAAAGCAGCGGTATGCTTAATATTGCTGCAATTAAAAATTTGAGTTCTTGCTGATTGGTTACTTTTTCACGGATATTTTCGTTTTTTTCAGCCTTTAAAGACGCACCGTATCCTAATTTTTCAATTCTATTAATGATGGTAGATAGATCAATTTGTTCTTCATTATATTTTAGAGTTGCCGTTTCTAATGCAAGATTCACGTTTACATGAGCAATTCCCTGTTGCTTTCCTAATACCTTTTCGATTCTGCTTGAACAAGCTGCACAGGTCATCCCGGTTATGTCTAGTTCTTCTGTTTCATAAATGACATCATATCCTAGATTCTGCACTTTTTCTTCAAAAACGCGTGGCTGAACTACTTCAGGTGTATAGCGAATTGTTGCTTTTTCTAATGCAAGGTTAACAGCTGCATCTTCAACGCCATCTAGTTTCTTCAAACTTTTTTCAATACGGTTTGCACAAGCTGAACACGTCATACCTGCTATGCGTAGCGTAATGTCTTTTTGACTTTTCATAAAACCCCTCCTCATATACCATGTGTAGGTATATTACTTTTTAAAAGAGAACGTGCGAAGTTATTCGCACGCTTTCTTACGCTACGTCATAGCCTTGATCATCAATTGATTCTTTAATCGTTTCAAGGCTGACTTTACTTTCATCATATTCAACTTCAACCGTTGCTGATTCTAAATTAACCTGTACACTTTTTACACCTCTTAACTCTGATAGTGCACCTTCAACTGCTTTTACACAATGCCCACATGACATACCTTGTACTGATAATACTGTTTGTTCCATCTTTTCCAGCTCCTTTTTATTTCATTAAGCGTTTAATCGTTGTTAGTAATTCATCTAGTACTTCATCGTCACCTTCCTGCACTCTTTCGACCACACAGTGCTTCAAATGACCTTCTAATAAAATTTTGCTTACGCCATTTAAAGCTGATTGAACAGCTGATATTTGCGTAATGACATCATCACAATACGTATCCTTATCAATCAGACCCTTGATTCCTCGAATTTGACCTTCAATTCGATTAAGCCGACTCGTTAAGTTTTTCTTAACTTTTGGAGAATGATGACTTCGTCGTACAGTACCAGAATGACACTCTACCTTCATTTCAGACTCATGGCTTTCTTCCATTCAAAAACCACCTTTCATATTTCATATTATAATGTACCCCCCTACCCTATGTAAAGTGTTATGCAAAATGAAAAGGAACTGAGACATAACTAAATGATTCATTTCGGGAGACGAATCATGACGTTTCTAACCTAGTTAGGTTGTCTGAACACGTTCGTTCCATTTCACTCTTTTTTTTAAAAATTTTTCCGAATCAACAAAAAACCCAAACTATGAGAAGAGATAACTCTCAATAGTTCGGGTTTATAACTAGCTGAAATACTTATGTCCCAGCCTCTTTTATAAATAAGCTTATTTTTTTAGTTTATCCCAAGTGCTTTCAAATGATTTAAACAGTTCTTCTTCCGTTACTTGACCGCCCACATACTCTTGAAGTGAGGCACCAAATTCTTCTTTCACACCATCTGGGAACTTCATAAACTGCCACGGCATTGTTTTTCCTTCTTCAGAGTACTTTAAGATTTCTGCACCTAATGGACCAATATCTTTTGCATCTGCTTCAATTGTCTTAAATGCAGGTACATATTTAAATTCTTCTACAAGTGCACGCTTACCTTCCTCAGAAGTTACCATCCAGTTTAAGAAATCTTTTGCTGCTTCTTTATCTGCTTCTGGTGCACCGTTATGAACGACCCAGCTGCTTGGTACATCGACTGAAATTTTACCTTTCACACTTCCACCATCACCAAGAGGCATTGGCATAACGCCTAAATCTAAGTTTGGATTAATCTTATCAAGCATTGGCTGAATCCAGTTTCCTTGTTGAATAATTGCTGCTTCACCCGTTGCAAAGTTCGTTACCTGCGTATTGTAATCCGTTGTTAATGAGTTTTTATTTCCATACTTAATTGTTAAATCCAATAGTTTAACATATTCTTTAAACTGCTGGTTACCTGAAATTTTTCCAGTCCCCTCATTTAAGCTCTTAATAAACGCATCTGGGTCTTCTTGAGCTGAGAAAGGAATGTTTAAACCATGATTTCCTAATACCCACCATTCGCCGTATCCAATTGAAAACGGCGTGATTCCTGCTGCTTTTAGCTTCTTAGCTGCTGCTTCTAGTTCATCTAATGTTTGTGGTACTTCTTTAATACCCGCTTTCTTGAAAAGCTCTTTATTATACGCAAATCCATAGCCTTCCAGGTTCATTGGCTGACCATATACCTTACCGTCAATTGTCATTGGATCTAACGTGTTATCAAACGCATCCTTTATCCAAGGCTCACCAGATAAATCTTCAAGTTTATCTTTCCACGTAACAGCTTCTTGATAGCCACCATTTGAGAAGATATCAGGCTCATTTCCAGAAGCGAATTTCGCTTTTAGTGCTGCTGCACCATCTGCACCACCTCCAACCGTTTCAATGTTAAACGTTACGTTAGGATTTTCTTTTGTATATTGATCTGTTAATGCTTTTAGCTGATCTGCAATTTCAACTTTTCCTTGAAAAATATCAACAACAACTTGGTCACCTTTTGCGCCACCGCTTGCATTATCGCCAGATGAACTATCGCTGGAGCATGCTGCTGTAAATAAAAGAGATGCTGATAGTACACCTGCTGCTAAAGGAAATTTTTTTAGTTTCATGCTTGGTTCCTCCTATGATATGTTTGGCTCCTATGCTCACTCATCATGAGCATAGGCTTCCAAATTCATTATTTAATAGACCCACTTGTAATTCCTTTGATAATATGCTTTTGCATTGAGAAGAAAAAGATTAATAATGGAATGATACTTAACATTAATGCTGCTAGTGCTAAATCCCACTGCTTTGTATATTGTCCAAAGAAGAAGAACGTTGCTAATGGAATTGTACGCAATGACGGATCTTGCAGAACAAGTAACGGTAATAAGAAGTCATTCCAAATCCATAAGCTGTTTAAAATAATAATGGTCACTGTGATTGGCTTTAACAACGGGAATACAATTCTCCAAAACACTCCAAATGTAGAGCATCCATCAATAATTGCTGCTTCTTCTAACTCTACTGGAATCCCTTTAATAAACCCGTGATATAAGAAGATTGCTAATCCAGAACCAAATCCTAGATACATCACAACTAATCCCCAGATACTGTTCATTAATCCAAACGAACTTGCCGCTTTTACTAATGGAATCATGATAGATTGGAACGGAATAACCATCGCTGCTACAAAGAGTAAAAAGATAAAGTTACTGAACTTTGTTTTTGTACGTACAAGCATATAAGCACCCATTGAACAAAAGACTACAATCATTAGATTACTTGCTACTGTAATCATTAATGAGTTTTTAAATACTCGTAAGTAATCCATTCTTTCAAAAGCTGTTACGTAGTTTTGCCATTGAAATGCTGATGGTAAAGCTGATGTATTCGTTAAGATTTCTGCAAACGGCTTTAATGAGTTAGCGATAACATAGTAAAACGGAACAAGGAAGATTAGACCTAGTATTATCGCTAAGATTTCAATAATAAACGTCTTTCCTGTATACTTATTGCGCATTAAGATTCAACCTCCTTCTTCTTTGTATACATAACTTGAAGCGTTGTAATACCTGCTACGATTAAGAAGAAGATCAGTGCTTTTGCTTCTCCAATACCATAACGGTTGTTAACGAAAGCCTCTGTATAGATGTTAAGCGCTAACATTTCTGTTGATTTAAACGGTCCACCGTTTGTTAATGATAAGTTTACATCAAATATTTTAAATGAAGATGAAATGGTTAAGAATAAACAAATTGTAACGGCTGGCGCTACCATTGGTAGTGTAATATGACGAAGTGTTTGCCAGCGGTTCGCTCCATCAATTTTTGCTGCTTCAAGAAGCTCTTGAGGAACGTTTTGTAAAGCTGCTACATAAATAATCATGATATAACCGGCACCTTGCCATACGCTGACAATAACTATGCCCCAAAAAGCTGTATTTGCATCTCCCAACCAAGGAAGCTCAAATAGTGACCATCCTGTTAATTGACCAATTGATGAAAATCCTCGAATAAAAATGAATTGCCATACAAATCCAAGTAATAATCCACCAATTAAGTTAGGTAAAAAGAAGACTGTTCGTAGAATGTTTCTTGTCTTAAGCATCTGTGTAACAAGTAATGCAAGACCAAACCCAACGACATTTGTTAATAAGATTGCAACAACGGTGTACTTCGCGGTTAGAATGAAGGAAGCATGAAATTGCTTATCTTCAAAAAGTAAGTACTTAAAGTTGTCTAATCCTACCCACTCAATATTTCCTGTTACACCATTCCAATTGGTAAAGGCATAATAAACACCTGATAAAAACGGGTATAAAACAATCATGATAAATGCTAAAAGGACTGGTCCTACAAACAAGGTAAATATTCCTGCTTTTTTCCACTTTTTACGATTGCTTGTGCGAATTGATGACTTCGTTTGTCTTGGCTTATTTACTGACACAACCTCTTTTTCTTGCAATTTGCTTTGGCTCTCCATGTAACCGCACCTCCTATATGCTCTCATTTTAGTGCAGCATAAACTTTTTTGAAACCGATTACATTGACAAAGAGGGTGGAAAATATTGAACTCTTCCCCTAAAAGCAACAAAAATCGATGATTTTTCACCCCCTACCTTTTAACTAGAGAGAAAAATCTCCTCCACCTTCTTCTACCTTTTGTACCTTGTGAGAGGAAGGTACAAAAATTATAATGGGAATGAATTTATAAAAAAGGATGGTATCAAAATGCCTCTTCGTTATGTTTGTCCACACTGCCAAGGAAGCGGAACGAAATTTGGATTTGCGCTGCTTTCATTTATAAAGTGCAAAGTATGCGGTGGAGATGGCCATGTCGTCATGTCAAACATGATGTCTCCTAATCATGATAAACAAAATCCAAAAGAACATGCTGACAATCAAGACCAAGCAAAGTAAAAACGAAACATCTATCATACAAAACAGCCGCTTATTCGTATAAGCGGCTGTTTCAATTTTATTACCAAGTTGCTACGTAATGTCCTTTTCCCGTTGCTGGTGTGTTGTAGCTTTGATTTTCACCATCTTGCCAAATGATTTTCCCATTTTGATCTTTAATGTAGAACTTAAATTCATACTCACGATCAGCAGCTAAGTCAAATGTTCCCTCAAAGCTACCGTCTCGCTTTGGTTTTAACGTATAGTTATAGTTGCTTGCATTCCAACGACCTAGCTCTCCTCGATTACCTGTTACATGAAGCGTTTGACCTTTCTTTAGCTGTAAACCTTCCATTTTAAACGTAACTGGTAATGGCTTTAGCGCAAGCTTATCCTTCAACATCTTAAGTTCATTTGTCGGATGCCCAGCCTCGTCAAATAAATACGTCATACGAAGAAGCGTAAAACCATCAAAGTCATAGTTAAATACCATCTCAGATGCATTGTCAAATCCCCATTCATTATTAATAACAGGAAGCGCATTTTCTCCGTTTAACGAAAGATTACGCTCGTTTGCTAATGTAGCAATTTGAGTCACTAACGTTTTTGGAGCACTATAGTAAGGAGATGTTTGTGCATCTTGGTCTCCCATTTCTAAGCAAGTAAACGTTAACGCCATATTTGATTTTTTAAATTGGTCTAGAAGCTTAGCATAATTATAATATCCTGTGCTGTATTCAGCAGCATGTGGCATTTCAGGATCGTTCATCTTCCAGTGCACACCAGAAATTTTCGCACCAACTTCTACGCCAAACGTACGATCAAAGTATTTATGTGCTTGCTTTGAGATTGTCTGAAGATGATCTTCAAGAGCCCCTTGATACCACTTCATAAAATCTTTTCCATATATAGTTTTGTAAGCTTCACCGCTTGTAAAGAAAGTATCTCCGTCAGTTGGAGGTTCAATATCATTCCACTTCTTAAATGATGTTCCCCACGCCTTGTTAAGATTTTTAATATTTTTATATTGATTCTTCATTTCATCTCTAAAGTCTTCTTTTGCACCTTCTGTATATGCTTGTAGCTGACCGCGTTTTGGATAGTCCCATCCGTCTGCAAACTGATAAGATGGGTAGCGTAATTCTCCTGCTGGTCCGCCACTTAAATAAATTTTACTAATGATATCATCATAATTAGCAAAGTTTTTTGCAAACGAGCGATATAATTCCTCATACTGCTTTTCAATTCCGTTCCACCAAGGTGCTAATGCTTCTTTATTAACAAACCCAGTTTCACTTTTGAATGCCATGCTTTCTATGTCATCTTTTTCCCACAGCCAATTAGGTATTGGATAGTTACAATCATCTCCTACGTTACCACCACATTGATGTGTGGATAAAATAGGAACCCATTTCAGGCCTGAATTTTCAACAACGCTGGCATACTTTTTATAATAAGACCAATCAAATTGATTATCTCCCGTAGCTTCAACAATTCCCCACCAAATATCTGTTGTTAAGCCGTATACTCCATTCTTCTTCATTTGAACAAGCTGACGTTCAAACTGATCCCAATCCGTAATTTCTCCTAAAGGAGCCATAACGTACAGCTTGTAATCTGATTTGACTTCTGCGTGAGTACTTGTATAGCTTGTAAATATAATTGCTATACTCATTATGAATGCTAACAGCACTTTAAAACTTTTCCCCATCTCTTCTCCCCCTTATTATTGTTAGAAGCCTTCATCTTTCTTTTTATGCAACCGCTTGCAATTTTCTATAAAAGATGAATTTCCTTTCTATAAAATTATAGAAAAGCCCTTTCGTATTCGTCAATTAACTTTTTCATTTTTTTGAAAAATGAGTCATTTGATCTATCCTTTACTCAGCACCTTTCTTTTTTAAAAGGTTTGTTCATGCTATGCTTAAAGTAGAAAAAGCATTTTTGAAAGGGTGAAGCACTATGGATAAACCATCAATTAAGTTAATTGCTCTTGATATGGATGGCACACTATTAAATACAGAAGGTGAAATTTCACAAGGTAATCAAAAAGCTATAGCACAAGCAGAAGAAAAAGGAATACATGTGGTTTTAAGTACAGGACGGTCGCGCCCAACTAGTATTGAATTTGCTGAGTCGTTAAAGCTTTCCTCTTATATTATTAATGTAAATGGGAGTGAAATCTGGGACGGTGAAGGAAATTTAATTGAGCGCACGATTCTACAACCAGATTACATACAAGAAATGTGGGATTTAAAACAAAAGCATAAATTAACTTTTTGGGCTGTGACGAGTGAAAAGGTATGGAGGGACGAGTTTCCAACGGATATTACTAATCATGAATGGCTAAAGTTTGGCTATGATATTCATGATGATGATACGCGCAAATTAGTTTTAGATACATTAACTAAAAACAAAAATCTTGAAATTACAAATTCTAGCCCAACAAATCTTGAAATTAACGCTCTTGGCATCAATAAAGCAAAAGCACTTCGTACCGTTTGTGAACGCTTAAATCTGTCAATGAACGAAGTAATGGCTATGGGTGATAGCCTAAATGATATTGCAATGATTACAGAAGCTGGAGTAGGCGTAGCCATGGGTAACGCGCAAGATGTCGTAAAGGAAGCAGCTGACTGGATAACTAAAACCAATGACCAAGATGGTGTTGCTGAAGCTATTTATCACTGGGCTTTAAAGTAAGAGTTATATTTACACTTTCTCAAAAGAGACTGAGACATAAGTAATTCAGCCTCTACTATACCTGAACGATTGAGAGTTCATAACTTTTAATCGTTCAGGTTTTTTGTTGATTGTGAAAACAATGTTGGAAACAGGGTGGAATGGAGCGTAGGACACTCGACTCCTGCGGGAAAGAGAGGGAAAACGGAGATCCCGCAGCGCAGTGAGGAAGCTCAGGTTCCTCCCCGCGGAAAGCGAGTGGCCGTAGCGCAATGGAACGAACGTGTTGAGACAAATCAAAGAGATGGGAACAGCGAGTGTTCGTCTTTTAGAAGCAATCATTTTGTTATGTCCTAAACTCTTTACTTTTTTTCTCATTATTCATAA
>NZ_KQ758659.1:0-40626 GCF_001457055.1 Priestia veravalensis
ATGCCTTTTCGCATATCGGTCTTTCCGCAAATGATGTAGATATTTTTCACACTTGTATAATCGTATTTCACAGATGTTTCAACTCCCTCATAACGGTTTGGATAACGTGCTCACCTACGCCGCCATAGAAGGATATTTCCGCGTTTGCCGTTTTGATCGTGCAAATGCTTATTGAAGGATCTTTTGAAGAAGTGGATGATAAAGAATGTTTAGTATCTGGGTGTAGTGTGACGGGGACAATCGTTAATTTTTGTTGTGGCATAAGACATGCACCTCCTTTGATTCATACATGTATCGTACCAGAAGGTGCTGCGTGTTTATATGCGTTGTTTGAATGGGGGCTTACGAACGAATAGTTCTTTTTTGGTATAGAACACTAGATTCTTTTACTAACTTTATTGATACGATGTTTACTCTTTTTGCTGAAGCTTTGAGATTCTTAATATCATTAAGTTTTTTCCCCATAACTTAACCTCCGTTTTTCCATAAATTGTAATTACCTTACAAGTAAATAATATATATTTAAAGACTAAGTAGTTACGGAAATCTTTTCTAAAAAAAACCAATAAGTTTTAAACTAATTCTTTTTTTTACTAGATTTATGATATAATAAGAACATACGTTCCGTTTATATAAAGTGTGTATATTAATGAATAGCCAATTAAATATATATTATTTTCTTAGTAGTTAAAAAGGAGGTTTTATGCAATTGATAATAATTTCTAATCGGGTTTTCTTTTAAAAATGGTATAATTAAATACTTGGTAACCAACAAGGAGGTTTCACTATGGAACAACTCTCACTTTTAGACTTTAATGAAATTGAAAATAAAGAAGCACAAGGTTCTAAGCGCAATTTCTCAAGTTCTTCATTGAAAAATCCAGCAATACTTGAGGATTTCCCTTTCGATAAGATATATGAAGTTTCCCGGAAAGAAGCAAGTCGAAAGAAGCCAATATTTTTCATTCACAAATATTTCGCTAGAAGAACAACATGTAATTTTAGATTAGCTCTTTTAAGTCTTCTCTTTGAAAAAGAAACAGATATTTGGAGCAAGTTTTATGATTCGAATCAGCTTTCAGAGGGGGACAATTTAACCATATTAGACCCTTTTATGGGTGGCGGTACAACTATTTTTGAATCTCTCAGAATTGGTGCAAATGTGATTGGTAATGACCTACAACCTCTTTCAAAGTTTGTAACTGAAGCTGAAGTACGTCCTTTAGATGATAAAAAATTAAAAAAACAACTTGGTATTTTGGAAAAAAGAGTAGGAGAAAAGATAAAATCTTACTTTAAAACGGATTGCCCTGAATGCAACAAAGAAGCAGATGTGATGTATAACTTTCATGTGAAACAGGCTCAATCCTCAATAACAAAAAAGACTCATGACCTTTATTCAAATTTCATTATTGTCTCTAAAAAAGGTAACTACACGTTATGCTGTCCTGAATGTAATACACTATTTAAAGATGATTTCCAAAACGGACATGCAAATTGTCCAAAATGTGACTATAAAATTGATTCTCCTAATAGTGGTTTTGTAGAGAGAGGCAAATATACTTGCCCTGATACCGGAGAAAGCTTTATGTTGCGAGATTTAGATGGGTCAACTGGCTACCCAAAGAAAACAAAAGTTATTGCTCAAGAATATTACTGTAATAATTGTAAGAGTCATGATTACAAAGGTATTTCTGAAAAAGATTTGCGTTTACATGAAACTGCTTTAAATGATTTTAAAGCACTTAAAGATAAATTAGTCCTCCCAGAACAACTTATCCCAGCTGGCTATAATACGAACCAAATGAGAAATCATGGTTATGATAAGTTTTCGGATTTATTTACAGACAAGCAGTTATTATGTCTAGGATTATTACTAAAAGAAATCGATACACTCGAAGATGAAGATTCAAAATTCTGGTTTATGCTAGCATTCTCCGCATCACTAGAAATGAATAATACTTTTTGCAGGTATCAACATAATGCATCCAAAATATCCAATATATTTTTTAACCACGCCTATGTTCCGATTAGTATGCCCGTGGAAAATAACGTTTGGGGAACTAAATTAGGGACAGGTACTTTTATTAAGGCAGTAAATAAAATCATAAAAGGAAAAGAGTTCAACAAAAACATATATGATATTTCGGTGACTAACGGCAAGTCTGGTAAAATATATTCGAGTGACATAGTAAGTGCAAATCCAGTTACTGAATATAAAGATTTGAATAAAAATCAACCTTTAATTACAAATTTAGACTCAAGAAAGTTAGAACATATACCTTCAGGTTCTGTAGATGTAATCCTCACAGACCCACCATATGGAAGTAACATAATGTACTCGGAATTAATTGACTTCTTTCACGTTTGGATTAGTTCAACAAAGTTTGGGAAAGAGATAGGTTTCAATACACCTACTTCTCCAAAAGTAGAAGAGGTTATTGTAAATACTGTTCAACAAAAAACTTTTGATGACTATTCTGAAGGATTAACTCAAATTTTCCTAGAAGGTAACAGAACGCTAAAAGATGAAGGTTACTTAATGTTTACTTTCCATGATAATAGTCTTGATGGTTGGATTTCAGTTATCAAATCCTTGGTTGCAGCAAATTTTGAGATTGTTGCAGCTTACCCAATCCATTCTGAAACAAGAACAGGAGCTCATACTTCAGCTAAGAATTCGATTGCATTTGACATCTTTTTAGTTTGTAAAAAAAGAAATGAGAAGCCTGAAGAAAACTTCTCTTTTAATACTATAGAAGTTAAATCTTTGGAAAGTACAAACAATTTCGTGCGAAGGCTAAATGCTATTAATGCAGAAGTTACTATTAGAGATATAGAAAATATTTTCATCTCTCAATTTTTTGTAAATTGTTTTTCTTATCACGTATCTAGTTGGGACACTTTGGACAATATAATTATCCGAGTAAAAACTCTTCTTAAACAATTAGATGAAATCTTTGAGGATTATAACATTGTAGAAAAAAGGACTGGCTGGTGGTCAAATTCCCAAGGGAAAGTATTCTTGCAAAACTTACTAAAAGTTGAAAAGAGCTAAAAAATCACTCATTAGAGTGATTTTTTTAGTATTTCAATGAAATACTTTTAAGTTACATGATAGAATTGTTGTATATAACTTGAAAGGATTTGCATTGATATGACATCACCATATGATAATTTACCAATGGAACAATGGATTAATGTTACTGAAGAGTTAGTTGGCAATCATCCCTTGAATAATGACGATATAGTAAGTATTGTACTAGAAGCTTGGGACAGAATTTTAGATACGAAAATTGGAGGGGAACTTCAAATAGGAGTGGATGTTTTCCCAGGTCCACAAATTATGGGTAATTATTTACATGAATTAATTCCCGCTTTGCTAAGTCGAAAGTTCCCTCAGTATTGGCGCAAAGAAATCATTAAAGAAGATAAAGACGTTGTCTATATACCTAATAATGACTACTCTGTAGAAATTAAAACGTCTTCTAATCCAAATAACGTTTACGGAAATAGAAGTTATGGACAAGAAAATAGTGAAAATAATTCTGGTAAATCAAAATCCGGATATTATATAACAGTAAATTTTGAAAAATTTGATGTTGAAAATCCTGCTAATAAGCCTGAAATTAAAAAAATTAGGTTTGGTTGGATTGACCATACAGATTGGAAAGCACAAAAATCTCAAACTGGACAAGCTGCTCCAATTTCTAAAGAAGCTAGGGATAATAAGCTTGTTCTAATCTATGAAAAGAAGAAATGATTATAACCAAAGGGTAGCTTGTACTCCCTTTGGTTCTTTTTCTTAAAGGTAAAAAACCTCATTTACTTATGATAAGGTTCACCCTATCATAAATAAGTAAGATTACAACAACACATCCATTCCAATTAACTTCACTAACAGCCTCATCCTTTCTTTTCCCTCAACCACTCCACACTCGCACCACTACGCTCCTCCAAAACCCCATCAAACCACTTCACAAACTCCGACTCCCCAGAATAAGATAAGCACAAATACTGCTTCGCTCTCGTCATTCCGATATATAGCAGGGACACTTCCCGCTCCTTATCTTCTTCTAGTGGAAACGGCATGGAGTTAACGTTGACGATGAAGACCGCTTGGTAGTCGAGACCTTTGCTGCTGTCGATGGTGCTGATTTTCACTTATTTGAACATCAAGAGAAGCTGAGCAAAAAGGGGGGGAATTAGACTTGGTGTCTACACGCCCATTATGTATCAGTCTATAAGGCGGGCTTAGCTGTATGTATGCTATATATTCGTAAATGATCGACATCATGTTACTTACCATAAAACCTTCTATTTTCATCTGTTATCTCCACGTAATCTTTATCGTACGCATACATATTTACATTATTTTCATTTATATAAATCTCATAAATGCGTTTATTATATTCCTTAAATTCACTTAAAACTAAACATTCTCTTTAGGCTATTCGAAATAACTAAAATAACTCATCTTCCTCCAAAAAAACAAACCCACTATCAATAACCCCCTGCAAATACTCATCAAAACTGTCAGCAATCACTTTGTATTCGTCCGGGTCATACACAAAGCGAATGATTTGACCACTTACCCCCTCTGGAGAAGGATTAAAGTCAATATAGAGCCTTGATGTTCCGCCATTATTCATACAGTCTGCAAAATGAATATAGGTTTCAAGGTGAAGTCCGTCTGGATTGATTCTAGGATCAACGTCTTCCTCGTATTCCAACAGGTACGAAACGTCCTCTTCTTCTTTTGAACTATCGAGCATTTGCTGCGTAGATAGTAAATAGTACGGATATCTCCCTTCTTCAACATCTGAACCTAGCATATAAACGGCAATTTCATTTTCACCGTATTTACGCCAATATGTACCATCAATCTTTTCAAGTAGTGTGATTAATGATTGGGGACAATTTGGATACGTTGATTTTAGTAAGTCTATATCCTTTTTTGTAGCACCACACGCTGTATTTAGTTCTGCAAGATCACCTGTTGGTAACGCTGCTTTTAATCTCGTTACAAAATTATTTACTAAGTCCATTACCTTATCCTCCTATAACGATAGCCGCTCTTATCATGAGCAAGCTGATTTCATTTTGAGCACTTTCTTCTCTCTTATAAAGTACGCTTAGATTACTGCACGCTCCATACTTCTAAACTATCATCAATTCCTTTATCCTTGAACACTTTTCCACAATTTGTTAAAAACATGTTAAAATTATTCTATATGTTTGAAAAAACCTAAACAAACTCTTTCAAAGCAATCCATACATAGAAACGAGGAAACAAAATGACAAAAGCGAAATGGCTACTAGTTCTTCTGTGCGTAATGAACTTAGGACTAGCAGCTATGCATCTATCAGGCTATTTTTTTCTCTTTTTAAAACCAACGGGTTATGTCATTCCTTTAGTTATCAATATAATCGTGCTATTTTTCATTAATAAAAAGCTGTGGGTCGGTTTAGGACTAGTCGTTGGCATTCCGGCCTTATTTATACATGGTTTGATGATTTTGTTTATGGAGTATGATTATACAAAGATTGATTCACCATACGATTCACAGTCTCTTATGATTGAATATCGTGACGTAACGTTAGGTGAAACAACTTACTTTTATAATTTCTATAAAACAAGATTTGGAGTGATTGGTAAGCTTCTTGAGAATCAATCGGTAGAATTTATGGTTCGAGGTCCTGAATACCCTGTTGAAGAAGGAGCTGAGGCAGCATTAGGAGCCCATAACCCAACTTGGATTTCAAAAGATATTGTCCGGTTTAACTCATGGAAGGGAGCAAAAGATGTGTATTTAGCCTCTTCTTCATCAGCAGTAAGCACAAAGGAAATAGACAATTTCATACTGAAAGCAGAAAGCAACAGTGACGGAGAGACCATTACCATTAACGGGATTGAGTTCATCACCCGGTATAATCCAAAAGCAGGTCAGCGTTGGATTGATGTGTTAAGCGATGGTGACGAGGGGCCAATCCCGAGACAGCAATGCTCTCGGATTGTACGAAACGAGGAGCGCGGATATTATATGTTAGAAGAATGTACGCATCAGTGGGAGTATGAGCTATATCCTCTTACGGACGGACAGTAATATTATGAGACTGAGACATAAGTAGTTCAGCCTCTACTATACCTGAACGATTGAGAGTTCATAACTTTTAATCGTTCAGATTTTTTGGTTGATTGTGAAAACAATGTTGGAAACAGGGTGGAATGGAGCGTAGGGCACTCGACTCCTGCGGGAAAGAGAGGGGAAACGGAGATCCCGCAGCGCAGCGAGGAAGCTCAGGTTCCTCCCCGCGGAAAGCGAGTGGCCGTAGCGCAATGGAACGAACGTGTTGAGACAAACTAAAGAGATGGGAACAGCTAGTGTTCGTCTTTTAGAAGCAATCATTTTGTTATGTCCCAAACTCTTTTAATCTTTCTCTACAGCGCTAACTGCTTCACAATTTCTTTCTCAATCTTTCTCGGCTCCACAGTTGGCGCATAACGCTCTAATACATTACCTTTCTTATCAACGAGAAACTTTGTAAAGTTCCACTTGATGTTTTTGGACAGGAGACCCTTTTTTTGATTCTTTAAAAACGTAAACAGTGGATCTTCGTTCTCTCCGTTCACGTCAATCTTCGAAAACATTGGGAAGATTACGCCATAATTGAGCTGACAGAACTGCGTTGTTTCATTAATATTATCGAATTCTTGGTTGTTAAATTGACTGCATGGAAAACCTAAGATTTCTAAGCCTTGTTCTTTGTACTTGTCATATAGCTCTTGTAATTCTTTAAACTGCCCTGCCAAACCGCAGTGACTAGCGGTATTCACAATGAGCACTACTTTTCCTTCATACTCTTTTAATGCTTGTTTTTCCCCATTTGTCTTTTTTACCGTCAAATCGTATAAAGTCTCCATTCAATTTCCTCTTCAATAAATATTGTACGCTATTTAATTTTATAAAATATTTATTGAGAATTCAATCATTTTCCTTTTCATCAGAAACCCCAAGACCATTTAAATAACAATTTCCAGCACAACAAGATGCCTCGTTCCCTTGCACTTTTTATTTAATACGATTAAAGTATATAGTGGTTGAATTTCTTCTATAGTAGAAATCAGCTCTCTAACAATCATTTCACTTTTTAATTTCGGGAACGCGTTTCCCTTTAAGGAAAGGGTTTAGATATACAATGAAAGATAATTTTTGGCATGAGTTGCCTCGTCCGTTCTTTATTTTGGCTCCAATGGAAGCCGTAACGGATGTTGTGTTCCGTCACGTGGTGACAGAAGCAGCTCGACCTGATGTGTTTTTTACAGAGTTTACGAATACGGAAAGCTACTGCCATCCGAAAGGAAAAGATAGCGTAAAAGGACGCCTAACGTTCACTGAAGACGAGCAGCCAATCGTTGCGCATATTTGGGGAGACAAGCCTGAATACTTCCGTCAAATGAGTATTGGTATGGCTGAAATGGGCTTCCGAGGCATTGATATTAACATGGGCTGTCCTGTACAAAACGTTGCAGGAAACGGAAAAGGATCTGGCTTGATTCGTCGTCCAGACGTTGCGGCAGAGATTATCCAAGCGGCTAAAGCTGGGGGACTTCCTGTCAGCGTGAAAACGCGCCTTGGCTATACAAAAGTCGACGAGTGGTACGACTGGTTAAAGCATATTTTAGAACAAGATATCGTTAACCTATCTATCCACCTTCGTACGAAAAAAGAAATGAGCGACGTGGACGCACACTGGGAGCTAATCCCAGAAATCAAAAAGCTTCGTGATGAAATTGCGCCTCATACGCTTCTTACGATTAACGGCGACATTCCTGACCGTCAAAAAGGCTTGGAGCTTGCGGAAAAGTACGGTGTTGATGGAATCATGATTGGACGCGGAATTTTCCACAATCCATTTGCTTTCGAAAAAGAAAAGAAAGAGCACACAAGTGAAGAGCTATTAGATCTTCTTCGCCTGCAGCTAGATCTTCACGATAAATATTCGAAAGAATTAGAGCCACGCCCATTCAAACCGCTTCGTCGCTTCTTCAAAATCTACGTTCGTGGATTCCGAGGCGCAAGTGAGCTACGAAACTTACTTATGAGCACAGAAACGACTGATGAAGTACGTGATTTGCTTGATGAGTTCAAGGATCGAACTGGTATGAAGGAAGACGAAGGTTTCTCAATTAAGTAACGCTTGTTTCACTTAAAAATAGCAACACAAAAAGCTGAGCCTACACGAGGTTCAGCTTTTGTTTTTTGATAAATCAAATTTGCTTATTCACTAAAGCCGTCTTCCGTTAACGCATAGTTAATGCGCGCGAATAAATTGTTGGTTTCTTGTCTCGCTTGGGCATATACCTTTTCAAATTCCGCTTTATTTTCAGCAGGATTCTCAAATTTACCTACCTGTCCCCACATTGCTTGAACCATTTTCATGTTTTCAAAAAGCTCATAGTCTAACGGAGTTTGCGGAGCCGGTGCAAAAACAAGGGGTGCGCCTAGTTTTTCTAGCTCTTCTTGTCCTACTACAAACGCCGGGTGATCATATAAGTCACGGTCCATCGCAGTTTTAATATCATTCATTGTCGGTCCGACTAAATAAAGCATCTGCATCATGCCTCGCTCTAAGTTCGTCGCTTGTTCCCATGTTCTATACTCATAAGGATCCGTGCCTTGGAGCTGCGTTGGCTGATTGGCTAAAATCAATTTATAGATTTGATCCCTTTCGGCTTGATTTTGAAGCTGATATGCTTGTTGGCTTTCTGGATTAATAAATACATCACTGTAGTTTGTGATGTTTGAAACCTTTGAAGATGACGTACTGCTGACAATTGTTCGGATTGGCTCTTCCGTTAAGCTAAAGTAAATTCTTCCCGTCTCGTCCATATAGTCTTCAACTAGTTCTTGTTCTGTAAGATCTTTTTCGTAATATGGTGAATCAATTGAAACCGTTGGGATTCGAAGCTGGTCCATCTCTTCTTGGGATAGTTCCACTTTTGAGGTTTCTTCTTTTGAACTTTCCTTTTCAGTTTCTTTTTCTATTTTTTCTTCATTCTTTTGCTCTTCCGCAGCCGCTGTTTCTTTCGCTTGTTCTGCACTCTCGTCTTTACCGCAAGCTGCTAGTAGTAAGCTTGCAGCTGTTACAAGTAACCATTTCTTCATCTTGTTCGCCTCACTCGTCCGTTTTTTTCTCAACTTAAAAAGTATATCACTCATAAATTGAAAATTATGGATGATTTGTAAAAACAGGAAAATGGCATTAAGGACTAGAGCGAATATCATACGAATTAACTAATCATTAAGTCTTAGAAAATAGTCATGCACGATAGCCCGCTTTACATACATAAACTGTATGAATTGCAAATGCAGGGAGGACAATCTATGTATTCATATTTTCATGATTTTTATCGAAACACCTCAGATACAAAGCTTTTAAGCGCTATTCAAAAAGCTATTAACGCAGAGTATAGTGCTGTTTCGTGCTACGAGAAGTTAGCTAAACTAGCACAGACAAAAGAAGAGCGCAACAAAATACGTGAAATTCAAAAAGATGAAAAACCCAAAGCCCTCTTCGTCTCAAAGACAGCTTGATGATTACGGTGCTAAAGGAGCATTAAACGCACCATCACTATCGTTATCAGAAATGCTGACGTATGCACTTCAAGACGAATACCTAGCTCAGGCTAGATATAATAACGTTATTACAACGTTTGGTCCAGTACGGACGTTTGTCCAAATCAAAGAAGCAGAACTACGCCATATTGATGCATTACTGCCACTATTTGATCGCTACCAAGTACCGATTCCTGATGATACCTCTCAAAACCTTGTCAAAACTCCAGCAAACCTCAAAGCCGCATATTCAGCAGGTGTTCAAGCAGAAATCGATAACATCGCGATGTATGAACGCTTTTTGACATTCGATATTCCAAGTGATGTACGAATGGCCTTTTCGCAGCTACGAAACGCATCTGTAAATCATTTGGCTGCTTTCGAAAGAGGAGTTGCATCCTTCGGCTAGAAGCTTATTTATCTAACAAAAGGCTAGACTGACAACAGTTTAGCCTTTTTGATATGAACATCATTCTTACACAGGCTTTCTGGCCACTTTATTTTTTCAAACCAGCAGCAAAAAAAGGACCGTTAAAAGTAATAATTGAAAAGATTTTAGCCATTTCTTCTGGAGATTCTTTTCGCCCACTATTAAGCCACTGTTGGATTACTCCTATGTGTGCAGAAGCTATGTAAGAAGCTAAATAGTCTCCTGGAACAAGAAAATTTTCTTTCCGAACAAAGTCAAAGGCTTCATTCTCAAAGATTTCTTTCCACATAAACTTTTTTAATCTCGTCTGAAAAGTTAAATCTCCGTTTGGACCTAATAACGCTCTCATAAAACTACTGTTTTCGTTTAGATATTCAAAGATTACGATTGCAATGGAAGACGGGACGGCTATCGGTGAATCCTCCTCTAGAGAAGCAACAACGCTTGGGAAATTTTCTTTTACAATAGTAGAAAGCTCTAGCATCACTTCATCTTCACATTTCTTCATTAAATCAAACTTATCCTCATAATGCGCATAAAAGGTGCCTCGATTGATGTTGGCTCTCGTTGTAATATCTTTCACTGAAATAGCGTCGAACCCTTTTTCTTCAATTAATTCAATGAATGCATTTTGAATGGATTCTCTTGTCCTAACAATTCGTAAATCCAAATGTTGATTTTTCATGGTATGTCCCCCTTTATTTTATCCAACAGATTGCTAAGCAGTGTTCCATAACCGACACATCCTTGAATGTTGATTATTGATGACGCCTCATACAAAGTATAGAATTCGAATAGAATCAAAATAAACAACAGGTTGTTCATTATTTTATCAAAAGTATAAGGAGGAAGAAACATGTTTAAAAACAAACTACTCTTACTTTCACCTATTATTGTATTTGGCATCATCAGTGGAATTATGATCCTACTTTCTACGTTTAAGCCACAAGCTGTTAACGAAAAAGTGGAGCTTGAACAGTAATAGGAATATAAACAAGCCGAATTCAGTTTGAATCCGGCTTGTTTATGCTTTGTTATTGACCTTCGTTTGATGAAAGAAACATTTCGTTTAGCTGCTCTAAACAACCTCTTGGAATATTACACCCTTTTTCTAAATATGTCCCAATATCTCCGTACTGCTTCATTATTTTTTGATAAACATCTTCAAAGTACTCACGCCGCACTTCTAACACGGGCCTAATTTGCTCAGGGGAAATTCGAAATAAGCTCATCCACCGAATAAATGACTCAGTTCTTTTCATCTTCACTGCAATTAAGTCATTTGATTTTAAGTATTCATCGATTACCGTTTCATATGGAACACCTAGATATAGTTGAATAATGGCAGCGACAAACCCAGTTCGATCCTTACCACCCGTACAATGAATAAGAGCTGGCACTCGATTTGCATCTGACAAGAAGCAAATAATTTCTTTCATTTCGTCATGACAGCCAAAAGCCATATGCTCATACATATCTCTCATTATTTTTTCAAAATCAACGGTAGTAGATTTGCTCACAAGGAATTTTAAAAACTCAAAATGGGTAAACTCCTGGTTTTTATCATGAATTGATACAGATAATAGCTCTATATCAGGTCCCGGCTGCACTCGACTAACCCTTGATTTTTGTTCAGACGGCATTCTTAAATCACAGATTGCTTTAATATTCAGCTGACGAAAGGTCTCAATATCTTGTTTCGTTAGCTTTGATAGATCTTCTGAGCGAAACAAAACTCCTTCTTTCAGCTTTTCCCCATTCTCTGTCACCACTCCGCCAACATCTCGAAAGTTAAATAGCTTTTTAAAGTTATAGTTCATATTCTTTCTCCATTGTTTGTAATAGTTGCTTTTCTCTATTCTACGACATCGCACCAAAATGCTGAACTATTAATCAACTTACTTTTTATTTATTCATGCCACAATGAAGAAAAAATGTAGCCTCATATCAAAAAAATGACAAAAAACTGGCGCCCTTCAAAACACCAGCTGAACCAATCCCATATATAAAAGCGTTCCTCCCCCAATCGAAAGCAGCATGCTTCCTCTCCATGCATGAAGCAGTACCACAAAGCCAACTGCTAGCATTTCAGGTAACCCATGACTTCCTGAAACAAAGCTGATATCCTTTAACGAATACACTACCAACAATCCGATAACCGCTGCCGGTAGAACAACTCCGATTAGTGCGCTTTGGTACTGCTTGCCTTTTTTCCATTGCTCCATAAAAATGACGACAAACAGCGCGGTCATTACGAACTCAATCCCTTCCGTACTGAACGTAATAAACGAGCCAAAAATACTGCCAAGCGCTGATCCGAGCACCCAGTAGCAGTGGTTCAGTAGCGTAATAAAACGGAATTAAATTTTGCTTTGCAGACGCTGATTATCAAGACTTCGTCGGCTTTGACGTAATTGATTCAAATCTATATGAGCGACAGCTATTGATACAGCTCGTTAAGCCATAAAAGAAAGCTGTAAAAAGACAAGCTACCTTCAGCTTGTCTTTTCTTATTCATGAAATCTTCGTTCCATTTGGCAACTTTTCATCCGGCTGTAGCAGCACTACATCTCCTTCTCCTGGAACGCCACCTAAAACGAGCACTTCTGATTTAAATCCTGCAATTCGCATTGGCGGAAAGTTTACAACCGCGACGACTTGACGATTCAGAAGCTCGGTTGGCTCATAGCGATGCTTAATTTGCGCAGATGACTGCTTTACTCCGATCTCTTCTCCAAAATCAACTTCAAGCTTAATCGCCGGCTTTTTGGCCTCTGGAAACGGTTTGGCGTCAAGAATTGTACCAACGCGTAAATCTAATTTTAAAAAGTCTTCAATGTTTGCCATTTAGCTTGAACCACCTTTTTATTATTTTTCGATTGTGACCATTTCAGATTTTCTGCTTACATCACGTGTTGACCAAATCAGGATCCCAATTCCTATTAACAACAAGCTAATTCCGCTCCAAGACGTCATCGTCAGCTTTTCTCCTACAACTAAAACGCCAAGCATCGTTGCAGTTAGCGGCTCTGCTAACGCTAGAGTAACTGCGGTTGAAGATGAAACGTGTGCAAGCCCTTTGGCAAATAGAAAATAAGCAAGCCCTGTGGCCATAACGCCAAGCTGAAGGCTTACACCAATACCTCTCAAGCTTGTAAACCATGACATATCAAATAAAAATAGGAGTGGTGATAAAAAAAGCGCGCTTAAAATAAAGACAACCGCAACGGCTGATAGTGACGAATACTTTTCCACTAACCCTCTGCTTGCAAGGGTGTAGCAAGCAAAGGATAGGCCTGCTCCAAGCGCCATGAAAATTCCCATTATATTTAGGCTTGCCGATTCTTTGTTCAGAAATAACAGCACGCAGCCTAAAATAGATAAAAACGTAGAGCACCACCAGATGATGCTTGGCCGCTTGTTTGAATAAAACCATTCAATAAGCCCAGATAAAACAGGTGCACTCCCGATGGCCACAACTGTGCCAACCGCAACGCCTGTGATGGAAACTGCTGAAAAGAACAGCGGCTGATAGCATGCCATACTAAGAGCTGCGACAAGAGTGGCTTTTAGCGGCCATCCTTTTAGACGTAAATCTTTTCTAATCAGCAGAAGCAGTAATAGAAACACACCGCCTACTGCAAGCCTTGTTGCGCCAATAGCAATTGGGTGTGCGGAGTCCGGTGCTAGCGCCTGGGTAGTACCTGTTGTGCCCCATAGAATCCCTGCTAGTAAAATGAAAAAAGGAGCTGCTTTCACAATGATTCACCTCAATAAAAAGATAAAAAGAACGATTACCCTTATGATAAAGAATTCCCTATTCATTTTCTTTACCAAGTTTAATCTTCTTTTTATCTATTATTAAGAATTCGATATTTTTGCGGTGACACGCTTTCATGGCTGACAAACCATCTTGTAAAGGAAGAGGAGTTAGCAAAACCAATCTCTTCACTAATCCTGGACATCGACCATCCTGTTGATAGCAATAAACGCTTCGCTTCATCTAAACGAAGTTTCGATAAATACTCCTTCACGCTTTTTCCCGTTTGCTTTTTAAACCATGTCGAATAATAAACGGGATGATAATGCTCAATTGCTGCGAGGGTTTCCAGGTTGAGTGGCTCCTTAAAGTGCTGATGAATGTAATCAATTGAAGGAGGATTGGACGTTTGCAGCTTTTTAGTCACATACCTCGTTAAATCAACTAAAGCAGAATAATCAGCAGGGTTTTTCGCTTCTTCTAACAATAAATACCGAATAGCTGACCACTGACTATCAAGCGTCATATACATGCTGTTTGTACCCTTTGGCAGGTACTGCGTTGGAATATCTAAGATTAAAAATTCATTTCGGTCTCTGGAGCGATAGTTATGATTCAGTCCCGGAGGCAGGTAAAAGCATTGATCCGGGCTAAGCGTTACTTCTTGAAACGCCATTTCCATATCAAGAGAGCCTTGCAGTGGAAAAAGAAACTGTCCAAATTCGTGCTGGTGCAGCGTGAATTCTTTCGAGTAGGATCTCTTTTCACACGTTAACTCGTTCACTTTATCCATTTGGCTCTCTCCTTTACGTTAAGTTGAATCTATTATAAGTGCAAAATCCGCTAAAAAAAAGCCTAACATGTCGCTCTCGGTTTATTTGTTCATTTTCCAAACGGCCGCAACGTTCATCGCCGTTTTTTCCACATAGTCGCTGGCATTCGCAAAAGCATTTTCTAACGTCGTCACTCCTGGCACAATACTAAATAACGCATCGATACCATGCTCATAAACGACGTGGCTGTCAGCTCCGATGTTCCCAGCAATTCCAATGACCGGAATGCCATGCTTTTTGGCTGTTTTTGCTACGCCAATGGGCGTTTTACCATAAATGGTTTGCCCGTCAATTTTTCCTTCTCCTGTGATGACTACGTCCGCATCACGAACGGCTTCTAATAGATTCGTTGCTTCAATGACGATGTCGACGCCCCTTTTCAATTCCGCTTGTAAGAAAGCAAGCAGCCCTGCACCTAATCCCCCTGCTGCACCAGCTCCTGGCACGTCATCAATCTTTTGACCAAGGTCTCGTTCAAGAACGGCTGCGTAATGTCGTAAATTTCGATCCAAAAGCGCAACCATCTCTGGCGTTGCTCCTTTTTGTGGACCGAAGATGGCAGATGCTCCTCGCTCTCCGGTAAGAGGATTATCAACATCACACGCTACTTCAATTTTGACGTGCTGAAGACGCGAATCTAGTGTTGATAGATTAATAAAAGCTAAGTTTCCGAGTGCTCCGCCACCATCTAGAATTTCGTTTCCTTCCGCATCTAGTAACTGTGCACCAAGCGCTTTGGCCATTCCAGCGCCTCCATCGTTTGTGGCACTTCCACCAATCCCGATAATAATATGGTTTACGCCGTAATCTAGCGCTGCTGAAATGAGCTCACCTGTACCTTTGGTTGTTGTCATAAGCGGATTTCGCTTAGCAGGGGGTACGAGATGCAATCCAGACGCGGCTGCCATTTCAATGACGGCTGTTCTCTTCGTTCCCAGAATGCCAAAGAAAGCTTCAACCGGCTCACCTAAAGGACCCGTAACCGTTTTTGAGATAATCTCTCCATCCGTTGCGTCAACCAGGGACTGAACCGTCCCTTCTCCTCCGTCAGCCATCGGTACTTTTACATAGTTTGCTTGTGGCAGTACTTGCTTAAAGCCTTTTTCAACTGCTTCAGCTACCTCTAAAGCTGATAAGCTTTCTTTAAATGAATCCGGAGCAATGACAATCTTCATTACGTTCTCTCCCTACACTTTAATATTAGCTAAATAGCTTGAACACACCGTAAATGAGCGTCGATAAAATCGCTAGCGTTAAACCAACTGCTGACTCATATGGAATAAGCTTAAGTCGTTCTTTAATTTCCATATGAACGCTTCCCCCCGTTGCGTGGAAAAAGCTACCGTGCGGTAAATGATCTAAAACCGTCGCACCTGCGTGTACCATAGCTGCTCCGGCAAGCGCTGAAACGCCCATCTCTAAAATCGTGGAGCTAAACACCTGACTGGCAACCGCTGTTCCTGCAGTTGTTGAAGCAGTCGCAGCAGACATGAAGATTCCTGATGCTGGCGCTAGTACATAGCCTGGTAAGCCGAGCGCACTTAGTCCTTCAATCAATACATCTTTTAAGCCTGAATTGGCGATAATTCCAGCCAGCGTACCCGTTCCTAGGAGCATAATGGCCACACCCGTCATTTTTCCTAACCCTGAAACAGCATAGTCATTCAGCTTTTTGCCCCTTCCCATGACAATTGCACCGACAATTCCTCCAATTGGCAAAGCAATCATTGGATCAATATTAATGTTAAACAGCGGTCGCAGTGATAGTAAAACAATCGTCACAAGCGGCGCAATAATAGCTGGTAAAAATGCCGGTAGCTTATCTGCATTATTTACTTCTATTTCGGCAAGCTGTACAGGAGCCCCTTTTTTCACAAGCTTTTTGGCAATAAGATACGTCACAACAATTCCAAAAGCTGCTGGGATTATACCCGCTGCCATAATGGATGTGAGCGGAATATTAAAAGCATCTGAAGCTGCGATAGCATTGGGGTTTGGCGACATAATGTTCCCAGCTTTCCCGCCTCCAATCATTGCTAATAAAATTGCCGGTTTTGACAGATTGGCTTTTTGAGCAATTGCAAGCGCAATTGGTGCCACTGTAATAACCGCTACGTCAACAAATACACCAACTGTAGTTAAAATCATTGTTGCAAGCGCCAGCGCAAGCAGTGCTCTCGCTTCTCCTAGTTTTTTTACAATTGTTTCTGCAATAACAGCAGCTGCTCCTGATTCGATGAGCACACCTGCTAATATACCTGCAGCTAATATCCTTAGTACGGCAGGTATAATCCCTTGCGCTCCTTCCATCATAAGCGCCACGGTATTCGTTATATCCACTCCTCCTACTAGACCACCAATTAAAGCACCGGCAATCATTCCATAGGCAGGAGATACTTTCTTTAAGATCAATACAATTGCAACAACAAGCGCAACCACTGCGCCTAAAGCGCTTACTTCAATAGTAGCATCCATTTCCCGTTCCCCCTTGAATGTTATAAGTTAAGTGTAAGCGTTTTCTAAACTAACTGCATTGTTCATGAAACCAAAAAAAGGCCTGTCTTTTTCAAGCCTTTTTGTGCATCGGAACAATTTTATTGAATTTTATACTGTAGTATCGCAACGTACAGCTCAACCAAGTCACTGAGTTTACGAGGGTCTTTATTCGTCAGCTCAGAAATGCGCTCTAAGCGATACCTGAGCGTATTTCGGTGGATAAACAGCCTACCTGCTGCTTTATTTACATCTCCATTTTCTTCAACATATACGCTTAGCGTTTCTAACAAATCGCCTTTTTCATCATAGTCTTTTAGCTCTTCAACTGACTGACTTAACTCGCCTTTTACGCCAAATTCTTTCGCTTCAGCTAAAAAAACAGCTAGCTTATAGTGTTCATAGCGGTAAAGTAATTGATCAGGGTGTAATTTCTCACCCACTTTTAACGTATAGAGCGCTTCTTGATAAGATATCGCCAATCCTTCTATTGACGGAATGAACCTTCCAATCGCCACCTTGCCTTCTAGCTGATTATGTTGAACCCAACTTTTAATTTGATTAAAAGTACCGTCTTCTTTTTCATGCGTCATATCAATTCTTTTCAGCACCACAATATGAGTAGGCTGAACAATGTACAAGTCATCTTTTTCGAGCTTTCCTCGCAACCACTTATAGCCGTTTGAATGATTCTCCACTTTTAAAATTACCGCTATGCGCGGGAGGTCCAACTGAATGCCAAGACGTTCTACTCGTTCAAAGTAAAAGGAATCTAGCTTGTCCATTCCGTGAAGCAATTGACTCGTTAACTCTTCTTTCAACCGCTCATCCCATTGAATTTCATCTACTAACACCGCTTGCTGTAAAATCATTTCAGCAGCCATTTTCACAAGCTCTCCGTAGTTCCGTACTTCCTCTGGTTCACCTGTAATACCAATCACACCAACGACCTCATCATGAAAGGTAATGGGCAAATTAATGCCTGCTTTCACTCCGTGAAACTGCGTTAACTCAGAGCTAGTAATTTCAAAGCCTTTTTGTGTTTCAATTACTCGCACAGCACCTTCGTGAATAGAATCAATTCGATGATGATCACCTGATCCGATAATGACGCCTTTTTCATTCATCACGTTGATGTTGCGGTGAATAATGTTCGTCGTTCGATTCACAATTTCTTGAGCTAAAGAATGATTTAAAAACCTCATGCACTTCACCTCTTCATTCCCATGAATGCTTTTTTAACCTATCGTTAACTATAGCATCATTAAATAAAAAAAAGAAAGCCTGCTTATACCTAGCCTTTCTTTTAATTGAAGAGTCCTCTTAACGTAAATGAATGTTGTCAATTGTTATACTCTTTTTTACATCTCCTAAGTAAAAGACAAGCTGAGCATTTTTATCGTCATGAGGTAGCTGTAAATTTTTAAAAGCGAAGTGATATTTCTGTATTCTGGAAGATACTTTTACTTTCTGCTTCTCATACACGTTTCCATC
Source organism: Priestia veravalensis (assembly GCF_001457055.1). Lineage (NCBI taxonomy): Bacteria > Bacillati > Bacillota > Bacilli > Caryophanales > Bacillaceae > Priestia > Priestia veravalensis. Next base: position 18,631 of record NZ_KQ758659.1, read on the forward strand.
TTCGTCTGTCAGCGCAACAAACATATCACCTTTTGGTTGAATACTTGCATCAAAGCTTAATTCATACCCTTGTCCTGCATTCAGGAAGATACTTTTTTGAAGTAACTTCAAATCATCTGCATATTTGCTGCTTGTTTTCACATCAATATGAAGCTGGCGTTCATTAGGGTCAACGGTTGCTAAAGCGTTTATTTTTCTCGCTTGTACAACGTGCCAATAGCTCATTCCATCTGCTTCTCCCACGCTAAATGTACCGTTGTATACTCGATTTCCATCACTTAAAGGAACCTTTGGAATATCGTCATTAAACGGAATTCCTTCAACCTCTACAAGCTTTGCGTTTCCAATCCATACAGGCTGGTCGTTTGTTCCAAGATTAAACTCAACGCGCGCTGCATTATCGGATTCTTTTTTCATTTGGAACAAAACTTCATAGCTTTGTACTTGGTTTGTCAGCTGAGCATTTAAAGCTGGTGAATATCCTGCGTATCCAACTGATGCTCCTCCTGTTACTTGTACCTTCATGCTTCTAGCTACTTCCGTTTTAGCATCAAACGTTAGCTTATAAAAGCGGCCTTTCGCTAGTGACACAATAGACTGAGGCTGCACCGAGTAAAGCTGACCTCCAGGACGAAGTATATTTACCTTTAAAAAGCGGCTATTGTTTAATTCTTCTACTGATAAAACTGCATCTCCATCCGGCTCTTTATGAAGGGACCAGTTAGCAGTACCTTCAATTCCCATGCCAGGGTCACCTGCTTTTGTTTCTGTAAACTGATTGTTATAAACTAAGTTTCCGTCTGCTTGAGGAAGCTTAGCACCTGACAAATATTCTTCTTTTGGAATGACTGGAGGAGTTGGCTCACGGTACTCTCTGCCCGTTAACTCATAGACTCTTACATAGTCAATTTTCATTTCTTTTGGGAACTGGGTCTCTGCCGTTGGATTCCCATCAAAATTCCCACCAACTGCTAGATTCATAATGAGATGAAATTCTTCGTCAAACGGTGCTGGATAAGCATTGGTATCTGGCTGTCCATCACTTTGACTGTACCAATCGTTTTGCACGCTATAGAGCTCACCGTCCACGTACCATCGGATTTCACCAGGCTCCCATTCAACGGCATATGTGTGGAAATCTTCAATTGTGCTTCCATCTTTAAATGTGTATTCTTCACCGCTATACGTATTGTTTGGCCACTGCTGACCATAGTGAATGGTGCCCGCAATAGTATTTGGCCTGCTACCCCAGCCTTCCATAATATCAATTTCACCCGAAGCTGCCCAGCCTCCGTAACGATTATGCTCCGGAAGCATCCAAACGGCAGGCCAATAGCCTTTACCTGTTGGGGCGCTAGCACGGATTTCAAACTTCCCGTATTTCTTGCTGAACAACCCTTTCGTCTTTACACGAGCAGATGTGTAGTCAAAGCCTTGGTAGCTTTCTTTATGAGCTTGAATGACAAGATTACCACCTTCTTCTCGAACATTTTTTGAACGATTGGTGTAATACTGGAGCTCATTGTTCCCCCACCCAGGTATGCCCACAGAAGCACCGTTTGTTAAATCAAACGTCCATTTCGTAGGATCAATCTTTCCATCGTCAAACTCGTCTCCCCACACTTGAGTCCACATTGGCTTATTTTTTTCTTTTTGCCCTTTAGCTTGTTCTTCCTCTTCGGCATGACCAACCGGGGTAAACAAATAACTAATTAACGCTGCTGATAATATGGAGCCGAAAACCTTTCGTTTTAAAGAAGGACTTTCCATTTATGATTTCCTCTCTTCTATTAAAATATAGTAATCGCTTACATTTTAATTAACATTTCTATTACCTATAAAGTTCTACGTATGTGGTCCCTACTCTCTGGTTAATCTTAGTGATTGAGATAAAATAAGCTTTATATTTTTCTAAAAATTCAAATAAAAAATGGGAGTTTAATATAAGTAGTTTGAGAGGATAAAAATGTGGTTCATTTAGATAGATGTAATCTTGCCTTCTATTTTCGTGTGATAGTTAGCTACCACACGAAAATAGAATTAACCGTAAAGAATATATGATCTATTACTATAGGCAAATGCTAACGCATTCTTCTAGTTATACAAATAGACATTTTACAATGGACTGATGCTTTCAATCATTGTTCCTTGCGAGGTTTTTACTCCTGTCAGTAACACTTTTGTACCAGGAGCAAATTTCTCTTTATGATGTGCCAAATAGTCTGATAGCTTGAACGTTGTTGGCTGATTGTTTACGTAAACTTGAACCGTATTCCAATTCACCATTTCAAAATAATCAGCTTCAATAGATACTGTTTGATCGCCCGTATCAGGACTTACAACTTCTACAATATCACGAATTTGATTTTGTCCATTTGGACTTGCTACATAACGAACAACCAGTGCTGTTCCTGCTTCATACTGGCGAATCTCGTTTTGTAAATCGATGTCGCTTTTAACATGAAACGCTTTTATCTGTCCTTGAACGTCAAGTTCAATACAATGAGCATCGACTAAACCAGTTACAACTCCAAGAACTTCTAAAATTTGCTCCTGCCTTACGTTATTTTCAACAGGTATTGACGAATTACTTTGTTCTTGCTGCACAGGCGCCACTTTTTCTTCTTGTAAGGATTCTTGCTCTTCCTGAATTGGAGCACTTTGATCCTCTTCTAAAGCTTCTTCTTCTTTAGACTCCACTTTTTGAACAGGTGCTGGCTCTTTCTCTACTTGTAAAGCGGCTTCCTCTTGAATTGGTGGCTCTTCAACTGGCACTATACTCTCTTCAAATTCTGTTTGTAGCTCTTCTGTTGGTAACTCTTGTATGGGTGTTTGTACGTTCATTTCTTCTTCTACGGGCGAAGGTACAGGCTCTTGTTCCTGATAGCTTAACGGTACTGGTACTACTTTTACTGCAGGCTCCACTGGATCTTGCTTAATTGTGACTTCTTTCACTGTATCTTGTTCTTTTGCACTAGACGCGGCAGTGATTTCTTGTGCTAGCACCTGCTCGTCCGGCTTAGGAGAATGGACTACCCTTTGCTCTAGTGGTTGGTTTGCTTGATTATAAGAAAATGGTATCTCCTTTTCTGGCAGGTTTACTACCTTTTTAGGGTTCATGCTAGGCTTCTGATCTTGAGCACTTTTTTGTACTTGTGCGACTGTTGCCTCTGTCTGTTCGCTGTTTAACGCGTTTGAGACGCTGCATCCAGTAATTGTTGTTACAATGGCTAACCCTGTTCCACCAATTTTGATAAGCTTCTTTCTCTCTTTTGCTTTTTCCTTAGAAAATTTTTCAACTCTTGTAATTCTATCCATTTAATTACAACCTTTCATTAATTTTCTGCTTTTTTAATTTATATTAGATTGAGAATTATGAATAGAGCGAAAGAGAAATACAGTTCTAAGGATTTAATGTTTTTCTAAAGATTAGTTATTAATCCCCAAAAACCGACAAAGTTCTACAAGTATCATTGAACTATAAAAAGGGAATTTATGAGAAACTAAGAACAAACGCGGTTACCCTAGCTGAACTTTCCTCTTACAAGAAAACAAACAAAAAAACTAGAAGCCAATCGCTTCTAGTTCATTTTTGGTGATACTTTTCAATTACTTTATGAAGCTCTTCTAAATAAATTCGAGCCATGCGACTAAGCTGAGTTTTATTGTGAACGACCCATCCCACTCTAATAAACTCACCTTCATCAAGCGGCACCGATACAATATTTGAGCCGTTTAAATCTTCACTTAAAATACCCGTTGAAATGGTGTAGCCGTTTAAGCCAATAAGCAAATTAAATAACGTTGCTCGATCACTGACTTGAATGCTTTGTTTACTTGGAATCGTGCTGAAAATTTCTTCAGCATAATAAAACGAGTTAAATTCTCCTTGTTCAAAGCTCAACCGTGGGTATTTTTCTAAATCTTTAAGCGTAACGGATTTCTTTTTAGCAAGCTGATTTTGGGCACTCACAAAGATATGAGGGGTAGCTTGAAACAGTTCATGAAACTCCAACCCTTGTTCTTTCAAAAGCTGCAGCATCACTTTTTCATTAAACGAGCTAACGTATAAAATACCGATTTCGCTTTTTAAACTCTTTACATCTTCAATAATTTCATAGGTTCTCGTTTCTCTCATCGTAAACTGGTATTTTTCTTGCCCGTACTTTTTAATCATATCCACAAACGCATTGACGGCGAACGCATAGTGCTGAGTAGAAATTGAAAGTAGCTGTGGAGAAGGCGCTGCATTCAAATACCGGTGTTCTAACAGCTCTGCTTGTTCAACAACCTGCCTTGCATACCCGAGAAACTCGGCTCCGTCTGAGGAAAGTGCAATACCTGTTGAAGTACGGGTGAAAATCGTAATTCCAATTTCTTTCTCTAACTCTTTCACTGCTTTTGACAAGCTTGGCTGTGAGATGTAAAGCCTGCGCGCTGCTTCATTAATTGATCCACATCTCACAACCTCAATCACGTATTTTAGCTGCTGTAATTTCATAATTAAATAAATGGGACCCCTTTTGATTCGAAATTTTCTGTACAATATTCGTTTGTATTTTAACTTCAAATGGTTAAAAGTTCAAATCATTGTTCGTTTTTTATTTGTTATATCTTTTAGCTATATCAATTAATGCATTTTATCAGTTACACTATACCTCTTTAGTCATGGTAGGATACATACAATAAAACAAATTGTTGGGCTTTCTAAGGATGTTTAGAAGTAACTTAAAATACAAGAATTTCAGGAGGAATCTCATGCGCGTTGTTCAAACTTCTCAGGTCATTGCTGAAAGTACGTTTAATAAGTTTCATTTGCTCGTGTTTCTATGGTGTTTTTATGCCATTGCGTTTGACGGTTTTGATATTGCACTTTATGGAATAGGTTTACCGCTTATGATGGAGGATTACGGACTAAGCGTCGTGGAAGCAGGAGCAATCGGCAGCTATACGCTTGTTGGTATGATGCTCGGCTCTTTCTTACTCGGTTCTCTTGCAGACGTAATTGGTCGAAAAAAAATTCTAGCGATTTGCATGGCTATATTCAGCATTTTTTCTCTTTTAGCAGGTCTTGCACCAAACCCGCTTACCTTTACCATTATGAGGTTTATCGCAGCGCTAGGAATGGGCGGACTAATGCCCGCTGTCATTGCAGTGATGACCGAATACTCTCCTAAGAAAAATCGCGCTCTCACCGTTGCTACGATGTACTGCGGCTACTCAATTGGAGCAATACTAGCTTCTCTTATAGGGATGTATTTAATGGAAAACTTAGGTTGGCGTTTTTTATATTGGCTAGGAGTTATTCCACTGCTCACCTTGCCTTTATTTTTAAAACAGTTTCCAGAGTCGCTATCGTTTCACATTCTGCGAAACCAAGGTGACAAGATTGCGGATATTCTTAATAAAGTTAATCCGAAAGGAAATTACCAAGCAACCGATGATTTTGAATACGAGATCGTGAAGGAAAAAGCAAAAGGGGTTCCTGTTAAAAAGTTGTTTTCTGACAAGCGAGGTATTAGCACAGTATCCTTTTGGCTTATTGTCTCTAGCTGCCTCCTTATGATTTACGGTTTAAACACATGGCTACCTAAAATTATGCAAGGTGCCGGTTATGGTATTACGTCAAGCCTGTCCTTTAGTCTTGTTTTAGGAGTAGGCCAAATCGGAGGCTCTTTATTAGGCGGATATTTCGTTGATCGCATCGGTCATCGAAAAGTTCTTTTATACATGTTTTTACTAGGTTCACTTTGTTTTATCTCGCTAAGCGTCACAACTCATCAGCTTTTATTATACGTTTTAATTGCGATTAGCGGTGCGTGCACAGCTGGAACTCAAAACTTAGTAAACCCTTATGTTTCAGGGTTCTACCCACCAGAAATTCGCACCACTGGATTAAGTGTAACAGTAGGAATCGGTCGAGTAGGTTCTATTTTGGCTCCTGTGATTATTGGTTTCTTATTAACAACCAACTTAGCTCCTCAGCAAGCATTCATGGCTTTTGCCGTTCCTAGTATCATCGGTTGTATCGCTCTTTTATTTGTTCAAGAGCGCCATGGACATACAGAAGAAAGAACAACAGCACCCGTGCATTTTAAAGCATCAAAGATTTCAAGCTAAATAGCGTATAGTAAGAAGCGAAGGAAAAGCGCGAAGGTTAAGGCTAACGGTACGTCTATTGGAGTGACAGTAGAGATGGTTCCTTATCTTAAACCGATAAAATAAGAAAAAACGAGATCACGTAAAATGATCTCGTTTTTTCTATTTATCTTGTACCTTATCATTATTAAACATTCAGCGTATTTTTTTCAGATTCAATTAATACTTTATTTTGCCCTAAGAAAATTGCGAGCATGACAATAAAAATCCCTGTGCCAATCAAGAGCCATTCCACACTAATCCAGTCTGCGAGAGGTCCAAAAACCAACATTCCCAGCGGCATCATAGACGTAGAAATCATGTCCATCACCCCGAATACGCGTCCTAAATACTCTTCTTCTACCTTTTCCTGCAATAATACGGTAGCTGGCGTATTAAAGATAGGCATAGCCACCCCGAATAGCCCCATAAACCCTAAATACAGCCAAAAAATAGGAACTAAACCAAGAGCTAACGTACAAACACCCATTATTACGCTAGCTAATCCTAACGTTTTAATCCGGTTTTGAAAGCCTCCCCAAGCTGCAATGACTCCTCCACCTATCATCATTCCAACTGAAAATGCAATTTCAATTACCGTCAATCGCCACACGTCATCGCCAAAGCTTCGCGTCACTTGAAGCGGGGTTAAAAATGCAGCTGGCGCCATTAGTACAAAGAAAACGGCAAAGAATAAGAAAAATTGCTTTAAGAAAGCATGATTATTCACGTAGCGAATTCCTTGTTTAAAATCACTGAAATAGCTTACTTCCTGTTTCCCCATAGCTTTTTTATGCACAGAAACTTTCACGAAGGTAAGCAGTGTCACAATGGCAAGTGCTGCTGTAACGACGTCAATGAAAAAATAATCTCAAGCGACACTGTAGCAAGTAAAGCAGCGCTAACCATCGGCGATATAAACATAATGATTGCCTGGATACTTTCGTTTGCTCCGTTTACTTTTGTCAGCTTATCTTTTGGCACAATTTGTGGCAAGATGGCCCCAACAGCAGGTGTTTGAATCCCTGCTCCAAACGCACGGACTGCTGCCATCACAAAAAGAAGCCAAATGCTATCAAATCCCATTAAAAAGAGAATTGCTAGAACAAGCGTTGCAGTGGCAATTAATCCATCCGCGAGCATAATAAGGACTTTTCGATTGTAGCGATCCGCCCAAACTCCAGCAACGGGCGATAAAATAAAGGTCGGAATAAATCCACAGATAATGTACAACGTCATCATGAAGCCCGATTGCGTGGTTAACGTAATGTGCCACATGATAGCGTATTGCACGAGGGACGATCCAAACAGTGAAATCGTTTGGCTACTGAGAAAAAGAATAATATTCTTTAACCAGTTCTCTTGTAAATGACTTTCTGCACTATTCATATTTAACAGCTCATTTCTATTCAATTTTTATCTCATTTACCTACTAATTCCGTCCATGCACTCCTATTTTGAGACAACAAAAAAGAGAGGAATATTCTCCTCTCTTCTTAAAATAACCGTAAAATATAGGGTTTTCTTAAAAATAGACAGACCAATTCCGTTGCTCTGAGCGCAGGCAGAGCTTCCAAGTATTCAATTAGCGAATGAACATTGGTAAACGTAATCTCATTGATGCTGTCAACAGAAAAACCCCCATTTCTTATTAGATACTATTATCATAGCAAAAAGGCCCTTTTGATACAATTATCTTTTTGCTTGGAATTAACAACTCTCTTCTCCCGCCATTAAAAATTAGTATGCACTAAGTGAGCATTTCATTCATTAAAAAGAGCAAACGGTTACAGTTTAAACTTCTACCGACTAAACAAGAAGGATTGCTTCTAAAAGACGAACACTAGCTGTTCCCATCTCTTTGATTTGTCTCAACAAGTTCGTTCCATTGCGCTACGATCACTCGCTTTCCGCGGGGAGGAACCTGAGCTTCCTCGCTGCGCTGCGTGATCTCAGTTTTCCCTCTCTTTCCCGCAGGAGTCGAGTGTCCTACGCTCCATTCCACCCTGTTTCCAACATTGTTTTCACAATCAACAAAAAACCTGAATGATTAAAAGTTATGAACTCTCAATCGTTCAGGTATAGTAAGGACTGAACTACTTATGTCTCAGTCTCTTTTCATACTATTTTATATACCATTGCTACATTTCGCCTAATGAACTTTCTTCAACTCTTGAAACCATCACCTTGTCTACACGAAACTGATCCATATCAACCACTTCCAATAACAAATCCCCTACGCGAACTTCATCTTTTACTTTAGGAATTTCTCCCTTTTGGCTGGTGATAAAACCACCAAGGGTATGAAAATTTTTATTGCTCGTTAGGTTTTCGACACCTTCAAGGTCGAAATACCTCACAAATGTGTCGATTGGAATCAGCCCGTCTGCAAGCCAAGAATTTTCGTTACGCTGGACAATTTGAAGCTCTGTTTCGTGCTCTTCTGGCATCTCACCAATAATATGTTCAAATACATCGTGAAGAGTAACTAATCCTTCCACCCCTCCATATTCATCGATTACAATCGCTTCGTGGTGTGCAGATTTCTTCAACATCTCCATCGCTTGAAAAGCTTTCATTGATTCAGGAAGAATGATTGTTTGACGTATACATTCTGTCAAGTCAAAATGTTCATCAGATACTAGCTTTGCAAACATGTCTTTCGCATGAACAATTCCTTTAAAATTATCAAGCGTTCCCTCTCCTACAGGAAACCTAGAATATGAATTATCTTTCATTATCTTGATGTTTTCCTCTAACGGATCTTCTAAATCAAGCCATACGAGCTGAGGGCGTGGTGTTAAAATATCGCCTAATCGCTTATCTCCTAAGTAAAAGATTTGTTCCACAAGATCTTGTTCAATGGATTCAACAACTCCGCTATATACACCTTGTTCAATCAGCTGAGTAATCTCTTCTTCCGTTACATCTGGCTCATCATTTGGCTTTACTCTCAGCACTTTTAATACAAACTCTGTTGATTTACTTAAGATAAAGATAAGAGGTTTACCAATTTTTGAGAAGTAATACATTGGCTTTGCCACAATCGATGCCGTTTTTTCTGGATTGTTTAATCCAATTCGCTTTGGGACCAGTTCCCCAATAATTAACGACAAGTATGTAGATAGACCTACCACAATGATAAAGCTTAACTGATAGCTAAATGCAGACAAAGCATCAATTTGGTCTACATAGCCTGATAGCTGCCGGGCAATTGTGGCTCCTCCAAATGCCCCTGTTATTACACCAATTAACGTAATTCCAATTTGAATGGTTGATAACAGCTGGTTTGGATCCTCAGCAAGCTTTAATGCATATGCAGCTCTGCGGTCACCTTGTTCTTTTAATTTTTCAAGTCGATTCTTTTTAGACGTTACAATTGCAATTTCGGTCATCGCAAAGAGTCCGTTTGCAACAATAAGGATTAAAACAATAACGATTGAAACCCAAATACTATTCAAGAGTTTTTCACCGACCTTTAACGTAATAATATACAGTTAACTTACCCGCTTGAACAATAAGTAATACCATTACGTTTATTTGTTATGGTATAGTCAGAAGAGTAACCACTACTCTTCTTCTCACTTTATTTATGTAAAGAGTAACAAAATGCCTTTTTATCAATAACGGTGTTAAATTAATTCAAACTCTGCTCCTTCTGGATAAAGCGCCACGTATTCATCGCTGTCATCATCTAAATAGGCAATCTTTGCGCCTTCAAGTAAGTTGTTCTTTTCAAGATCTTCGATAATAGTTTGAGTGGCTTTCTCGGGGTCAATCACATAGTTTACAATATTCGCTGTGCCACTTCCAATGTCTCCACCATCGCAGAAGCCATTACCTGTCCACCCTAAGCATTCATTCATTAAATCCTCAACGTGATGTCTCTTATCAAGTACTTCTTCCATTTCCCCATCTTCATAGCTATACTGTACAACCAGCTCGATAAGCTCATCTTCATCTATGTAATCATAGCCTTCATCAACTTTTGCTTCTGCGAGAGCTTCCATTAACTTTTCTGCATTGTGAAGTCGCGATAGTTTCTTTTCTTGAGTCTCGCCTGCATCTCCAACTCGTCCATAGTGAATCAATAACGTTTTCTCATCTTCCCAGACTTCCCAATAAAGGAGCTCACCGTTTACTTCTTTCAGCATTTTAATCACACTCATTACCCCCTATGACTTTTGTTAAGTAAATTATACTATGTATTTCGAAAATTTTTTTACTATTTTTTCTGATTACAAACTAAAATAGTCACTGTTACTTTACAAAATATGAGGTTGTTAAGTGACCGTGCTTCACACAAACCGTACATCAATCAGCTCACTTAATTTCATTTTACGTTTGGCTCCTAATGCATCGTCAATAAAAACAAAAAGGGCCCTCAATGAATCGACAAACTGAATGAATCCTGTTTCCGTTATATAATGACCTTGCTTGTAGTATGTAAGATAAACTTTTCGATTTGCATGTAATGCTTCAATTAAAGTAAAGTTCATGTGCTCTATTTGATCTTCGGCTAAAACTGGCTGTGAAACTTCCAATTGTTTATTAATTATGTTTTGTATACCTATATATTGCTCTGGCATTGTTGCAAATGGTCGCCATTTTTTCATTTCCTTTTTGTGCTTTCTTGACTAAATTATTAATTCGAACTCACCCTTTCCTTTCTCCCTATACTTATTAGACACAGAAACATTGCTTTTGGCTTGTTTTTTAAAATAAAAGAGACAAATGATAAAAAACCCTAAATTCTTTCTCTAACTCAAAGAATTTAGGGTTAAATAAATATTGTTTAAACCTTTAATAGACCTCGAAAGCCCCTGGCAGAATAGTAAGAATCCGCTCCGTTATGGTAGACAAAGACTGTGTCATAGCGACGATCACAAAAGATAGCTCCACCACGCTTTCTAATAGGGTCTGGTGTTTGTACCCAACTCGATGCTTTATTATCAAAGCTTCCAAACTCCTGTAGATATCGATATTGTTCTTCCGTTAAAAGGTCAATTCCCATATCCGTAGCCATATCAATAGCCGTATTTTCAGGCTTGTGCTTCTTTCTTGATTCCAGCGCTTCACGATCGTAACAAACGCTTCGACGTCCTTTTGGACTTTCTACTGCGCAATCATAGAACGTGTATACATCCGTTTCTGTATCATAATCAATCACATCTGGCTCGCCGCCAGTTCGCTCCATTTCATGAAGGGACCAGAGCTTTTCAGGATTTGTTTTGAGCTTTGCTTCTACTTTGCTCCATTCAAGCTCTGGATGACGATCTATATTTTTTTCAAAACGTTCTCTCAATACTGTAATAATTTCTTCACTCTGTTCAGGTGACAACTGCTTTTCGTTATTTGTCATATTAAAGCCTCCTTGGCAACTCTCGAAATAGCTTCATAAAAAAATAAAGGTAAAGACGAACATATTTATTATACTAGCTTATTTTCTAACCAGTAAGAAGGTTTCCTTCCCAAATATTATTTTTTCACAAATGCATTTACTGTTTACTTCTTCTCTGCCATGCTACAACTGGAATCAATAACAATGAAAGCATCCCCCCAACTAGTGATAACGTGGGAAAGCTTGAACCTGCTACAATCACCCCTGATAAAGCTCCACCTGCAGCTCCTAACATGAACGAACCTGTAAGAGATGGAAACCCGATTGACTGGGCAAATTCTCCCGTCACGCCTACTAAGTTAGGACCCGCTACGGCACCGAATGTCGTAAACACCATTGTCGTACTAATCGCTGTGGCTCGCTGCTTGCTGTTGGCTAAGTCTGTGCCCGCATAGCGAGCTTGCAGATTTGTAGCTGTGCCTGCTCCGTATATTAGCAACGAAGCAAATAACAGTACAATACTGTTTAGAATAGCTGCCAATATGACCCCAACTGCACCGATACCACCAAAGAGAAAGCCAGTTGATAGCCCAATACGCCGTCCATATCGTTGTGAAAGTCTGCCCACTAGCAGCGCTGCTCCGGCTGATCCAAAAGTTAATAACGCAGAAGGAACTCCTGCATAAGCTTCTGTTCCTAGCATCTGCTGGGCAATCAGTGCACCAACCGTTACTCCTGCAGCGAGCCCTGCACCGCCAAGTATTTGTGAAATACTAACAATGAATAAAATACGTTTATAGAGCGCTTGTTGCTTTTCTTCCGAAAGCACGTAGCTATGTATTTCTTTTGCAGTGCTTATGTTTGTCATAAACTAACTGAACCACCCCTCAAAAAATATGATTACTTACATAAAAAACAGATAATTACTCTTTCTATGATACTATATCTTTACAAAATAAAAGCAGCTCATTTACTACTAAAAAATAATCAACGGAGGTATTTTAGTGGAATTCTCAAAATCTGAATTAGTTGAAGCAAAACGTCAAATTGATTCAACTTTACATAAGCTCAGAGAAACCGTCAAAACGCTAGAAGCAAAAGAAATTCCCAGCAGGTACAAATCTCAAATCACTTTAGCTAGGCGACGTATAGATGCATTTGAAATTTCTGTATTCCTTATTGCAAGAGAACTAATGGAACTTGATGAAGAAAGTTAAAGAGACAAAAAAACCCAAAAATCGCACATAACCACGCGAGGTTTGGGTCTTTAGTACATTCTTATTTATGCATACTTTTCAACTTCAATGTCGTCACAGACTCAACGTGAGCCGTATGAGGGAACATATCGACTGGCTGTACGTTTTTTACTTTGTAGTACTTTGAAAGAATTTGGACGTCTTTTGCAAGAGTCGATGGGTTACAAGATACGTACACAACTTTCTTCGGCTTCACTTGTAAAATTGCTTTTAAAAGCTTTTCGTCACAGCCCGTACGTGGTGGATCCACAACAATAACATCCGGCTTCCAGCCTTCACTTACCCATTTTGGTAACCATTGTTCAGCTGGCCCTGTTACATATGTTGCATTTTCAAAGCCGTGATCTTTCGCATTTTTACGCGCATCCACAATTGATTCTTCAATGGTATCCATTCCGCGGATTTCTTTGGCGTCATCCGCTAGCCATAAACCAATCGTTCCAACACCACAGTAAGCATCAACGATTTTTTCTTCTCCTGTTAGCGCCGCTGCTTTTTTCACTTCGTCATAAAGCTTAACGGTTTGCTGAGGATTTAATTGGAAGAAAGCGCGAGCTGATAGTTCAAATGAGATATCTCCTAGCGTTTCTTGAATGACTGGCTTGCCTGCTAGCGTAAACGTTTCATCACCAAAGATTAGTGATGTTTTTTGACCGTTTACGTTTTGAACAACAGATTTCACTTCCGGTAGACAACGTTTGATTTCCTCTAGTAGTAAGTCTTTACGCGGAATATCTTTTTGTGCCGTAATTAAAACAAGCTGCACTTCACCTGTTTCAAATCCAACGCGCGTCACAATTGTACGAACAACCCCACCACGCTTTTTCTCGTCGTACACAGGAATTTTTAAATCTTGTAAAATACGCTTCATTTCTTTTGTCACGTGATTTGTCGCGCGATGTTGAATCGGACAGTTTTCAATGTCAATTAAGCGGTGTGAATTGATTCCATATAGGCCGGCAATGACTTTTCGCTTGTCCATTCCAACTTGAAACTGTGACTTGTTTCGGTAACGCCACGGATCTTCCATACCAATTGTTGATTTGATTTTTGACTCAACGTTTTTCAATGAGCTATGACGTTCAAAGGCTTGTGAGACAATGTCACGCTTTGAATCAAGCTGGCCTTCATACGACAAGTGCTGAAGCTGGCAGCCTCCACACTGCTCATAGATGGGACAGGGCGGGTTAACGCGCTGTGGTGATTTTTTACGAATACGCTTAATACGACCTTCCGCAAAGTTACGCTGTACGTTCGTTGCTTCAACAACTACTTCTTCATCTGGCAGCGCACCAGGAACAAAGACAACTTGGCGTTTGAAGTACCCTACTCCTTCACCGTTAATACCAAGACGCTTAATAGTAAGCGGAAAGGTTTGTCCTTTTTGAACCTTCATTTCTTGTTTAGGTTTATTCATTCTAACAACTCCGATTATAGTTTCTGTTTCTATTTATGCACGGTTTTACCTTTTCATAAAACCGATGATGTTTTTCTTAAAAAAGAACCAAGGCATATTATAACACTTTCACGACAAAAAAACCGACAAGGATTCTTGTCGATTTTAAGGAGTTCGTTGCTCTGTCATATCGGTAGGCTTTTTTTTCTCAATTGGGGCTACTTTTTCACGCTCAAATACGAGGTCATCAATGCTTTTGAACGTATATCCTTCTTTTTGAAGATCACGAATTGCTTTATCAAGCGCTTCGGCGTTATCTTTTGAAACAGTATGAAGAAGTAAAATCGCACCGGGGTGGATTTGAGCCATAATGTTGTCATAGGAATAACGCCAGCCTTTTTGTGCATCCGTCATCCAATCCACAAATGCCAGTGACCAAAAAACGTTAATATAGCCTTCCTCTTTTGATAAAGCCAGCGTTCGTTCACTAAAGACGCCGCGGGGTGAGCGAATGTATTGCATATCATCTCGTCCGGTAATATCTTTGTATTTATCTTCTACTTTTTGTAACTCTTCTTTAAAACGCTTATCGTTTACTTGAGTTAAGTCCGGGTGGTGCCAAGAGTGATTTCCAACAATATGGCCTTCTCGTACCATTCGTTTAATCAGCTTTGGTTGGTCTTTTAGATAATGCCCTGTCACAAAGAACGTTGCCGGTACTTTACGCTTTTTCAACACGTCAAGAACGTCTGCCGTGTAGCCATTTTCATAGCCATTGTCAAACGTAAGATAAATTTCTTTTTTCTTCGTATCGCCAAGGTAAAAAGCTTCATATTTCTTTAAAAGCTTTTCATGGGAAGCTCCTGCATCAGCCGGCTTGTGGTTTTTACTTTTTTGAAATCCCCAGCTAATCGGTTTATTTGAATAGGTTTGTGCTGAGACTGGGATCGTTACGCCTACTAAAACAACGAGGAAAAGGATGAATCTACGCATAACGTGCTCCTTTCCAAAGGTCAGTTTATGCTTAGTATCCATCCTTTTCGTTTACGTATGCTCGCTACTTTTTACCAGTTATTTAAAAACAGGCTCTTTAAATTGCTCAAGTTTTTCAAGCGATGATTTATCAACATCGGCATGTAAGCTATTGCCGTGAGAATCCATCGTTACAACTGCTGTGAATCCTTCAACTTTTAAATGCCACATTGCTTCTGGAATACCAAACTGCATTAAATCCACGCCTTCAACGCTCTTAATGCAATCTGCGTAGTACTGCGCTGCGCCGCCGATTGCGTTTAAATATACGCCTCCGTGCTCTTGTAGAGCCGCTAGGGTTTTTGGTCCCATTCCACCTTTACCGATGACAGCACGAATACCAAATTTCTTCATAATATCACCTTGGTAAGGCTCTTCACGAATACTTGTGGTTGGACCTGCCGCTGCTACCTTCCAGTTGCCCGCATCGTCTTTTAACATAACTGGACCACAGTGGTAAATGATTTGGCCATCTAAGTCAACTGGCGCATCGTTCGTTGTTAAGTGTTTGTGGATTGCGTCACGGCCCGTATACATCATGCCGTTAATCGTTACCACATCACCTACTTTTAACTCACGAATTTGCTCTTCTGTAATTGGTGCTTGCAGAACAACTTCGCGCGTTTTATTCGCTACTTTATCTTCTGCTTGCTCCGCTTGTTCAGAGAAGTCAATTTCTTCACCTTCTTGGTATAGCCATTCTGTTACGTCGCCTGTCGCTGCATTAATCTTAATGCCAAGACGACGGTATGCCCAACAGTTGTACGCAACCGATACGAAGAAGCTTGCTGGGATACGGTTAATAACGCCAACTTTACAGCCAAGAAGCGTTGTTTCACCGCCAAATCCCATTGTACCAATGCCAAGCTTATTGGCATTTTCCATCACATACTCCTCAAGCTCTTTTAGCTGCTCGTTTGAGTTTTCATCGTCTAAGCTTCTGAAAAGCTGCTCTTTTGCTAGCTCATAGCCTGTTGTACGGTCGCCACCGATTCCCACTCCGATGACGCCGGCGCTACAGCCTTGGCCTTGCGCCTGATACACAGAATGCATCACGCATTTACGAATGCCGTCTAAATCACGACCCGCACGGCCCAGTCCTTCAAGCTCACATGGTAAACTGTACTGAATGTTTTTGTTCTCACAGCCGCCGCCTTTTAAAATGAGACGCGCGTCAATATAATCATTTTCCCACTGTTCAAACTTAATAACCGGCGTTCCTGCACCTAGGTTATCACCGCTGTTCGCTCCTGTTAACGAGTCAACGGAGTTTGGACGAAGCTTTCCATCTTTTGTTGCTTCTTCAATTGCCCAATAAATCGCTTTTTTGATTTCAATTTGGTTCACACCAACTGGAGTTTTAATTTTAAATGTCGGCATCCCCGTATCCTGACAGATTGGTGAGATGTTTTCATCCGCCATTTTAATGTTGTTTGTGATTGTTGCAAGTGACATCGCTGCACGCGTGCCCGCATTTTCTTTTGCTTTTGCCGCTGCAATAGCACGTCGCACATCCTTCGGTAGTTTCGTGGATGTTTCAACAATTAGATCGTACATACTCTTTTTTAAAGCTTCAGTCATTGTAGATCTCCTCCCGTGTCCCCTAAATAAATGTAAGCGTTTTTTATTTTCAGAAGAGCCGGCCGTTTCCGTTCTTCATTTCACTTTTATTATACTCTCTTGTCTTATAATCTGAAAGGTTTTCCTTGGAATTAGCTGGCTACCAGTTCTTCTGTTTTCTTAGCGTTGTAATGTGTGCAATATGATGTTTTCCATGCCATGCATAGGTTCTAATTACTTCTGCAATGGTCATTGTACCGTTATCAGGATGTTGAATCGTTAATACTCCAATTGGATATTGGTTAAACATACGTTTCTCCCCCCTGACCATTAATCAAAATATGTAGGTACATTCGCTTCTTTAACACAGTCAAACATCTGCTTAATTTGGCTTTCTGTATTACGTTCTACGGATAATGGGGGCAGCTCGTCCTCAGCAAAAAAGCCAACATCACTCGTTTCCATTCCTGACTCGCCACTTCCCCCAGTAATTTCACATTGAATAAATAGCTTATAAACGTGATAAGGTGACGGTGGATGAGGATGACATTTTTTATCTAAAACAGCAAGTAACTTGATGGGCTGAACGTTATATCCTGCTTCTTCTCTCACTTCTTTTACAGCCACTTCTTTAGCCGTTAGACCAATATCAGCCCAGCCGCCAGGAAGTGCCCAGTGGCCATCTAGCTTCTCTTTTACCATAAGAATCTTATTGCCTTTAAAAATGACTGCTCGTACATCCACTTTGGGCGTGGCGTACCCCGTTTCATTCGCAAATAATTCTTTTACTACTTTCTGAGGTGTCCCCGTTTGTTTAGCCATCATTTCTATACTGAGATCTCGAATCATTTCAAAACGCTCAATATCGTACATGTCTTTTGAATAAGTTAATCCTGCCTGTGCAATCGCTTGAAGCTCTTTTGCCCAGTCTAACCACTTTATTTCCATGATTCATCCCCCCCACTTTTTAGCATATCGAATTGATAACGAAACATAAAGATTTTCAATCCATAAAAAAAACGAAAGGACTCTTTAGCCCTTTCGCTTATCTTATTTATTATCGTCGCTCTTTTTAAACTGCTCACACTTTAATTCAAGGTCATCAATCATTGTGATTAACCGATCGATATCTTCAAGCTCCATTGTTTCAGGTTCAATTGAGTCAAGCACCTGCATAAACATATTTAAACGTTCTTTTAGATAGCGAACTTGTGATTCTGAATCATGTACTGCATTTCCCATCCTTGTCTACACCTTCTCATGATAAATTTAAATGCGCTTTTCTACTTTAATAAAAGAAATAATTTCTTTTATCGTAACGAATGCTTTTGCATTTGACAACTAAAAGCATTGGATTTCATAATAGTCACTAGTGTCCTTTTTAAGCTAGGTAACACGTTGAATGAAAAAAAGGAGTTTTTGTGATGACCACTTTACAAAAGATCACGCCGTCTTATGACCCGTGGGAAGCTTATTTAGATATAAAAGATTACGGAAAACCAACCTTAACAAACGTTGAGTTCACAACAACAACGCTGTGTAACATGCGCTGTGAGCACTGTGCGGTTGGCTACACGCTTCAGCCAAAAGACCCGAATGCTTTACCTCTTGATTTGATTTTAAAACGCTTGGATGAAGTACCAACTCTTCGCGCTCTAAGTATTACAGGCGGCGAACCGATGATGTCTTTGAAATCTGTCAAAAACTACGTAGTGCCTCTTTTAAAGTATGCGCATGAACGCGGCATTCGTACACAGATTAATTCAAATTTAACGCTTGATTTAGCGCGCTATGAGCTTATTATTCCATACCTTGATGTTTTACATATCTCACACAACTGGGGAACAATGGATGACTTTGTTGAAGCAGGATTTGCTATGATGGACCGAAAACCAACATACGAGCAGCGTGCTAAATATTTTGATCGCATGATTGAAAATAGCCGTGCGCTGGTAAAGGCTGGCGTAACGGTATCAGCTGAAACAATGCTCAACAAACGTACGCTTCCTCATATGGAAAAGATCCATCGTCAAATCGTTGATGAAATGCTTTGTCAGCGTCACGAAGTGCATCCAATGTACCCAAGCGACTTCGCAAGCGCGCTTGAAACACTGTCATTACAAGACATGCGCAACGCCATTCATCACCTGCTTGATATCCGTGATGAAAACGTTTGGATGCTTTTTGGTACGCTTCCGTTCTATGCGTGTAACGATAACGAAGAAGATCAAGCGTTGTTAAAGCGTTTATACAGCAGCAAAAACGTAACGGTTCGCAACGATCCAGACGGCCGTTCTCGCTTAAACGTGAACATTTTTGATGGCGATATTATCGTTACGGACTTTGGCGATACGCCTCCGCTTGGCAACATTCAAGATACAAAGCTGCAGGATGCGTTTGACACATGGCAGCAGTCATCGATTTCAAAAGAACTTAGCTGTCACTGCCCAGCTGTTTCCTGTCTTGGACCAAATATTCTGGTGAAAAACAGCTACTATAAAGACACGGACTTTTCAACACGCAAAGCGTTGATTATGAAGTAAGAAAAACCTCTCCGAAGCTGGAGAGGTTTTCTTTTGATTAACGCGGCTGGTCGTATGAACCAAAGCTTAAGGATACGTAATCTTGGACTGGAATCCACGCACCAATACCTTGTGACGTTACGTTTTTTACAACAATCATGCGCTTGCTGCCTTTCATGGTCAAATAGACTTCACCATACGTTACTTTTCCTTTTTCATGAACGGCTGGTGTATATGCGTAGAGGTATCCAACCTTTTTGGGTGCGATATTATATACTTGATCTTTTTTCGTACCTGCACCGATAATCGTTTGGAATGATAACGTTAGATTTGTTTTCTTTGAAGCTGTTAAAAGCATCATTTGCTTTACGTGGTCCGCTTCGTTAATACGAGACGTTAAGCCACCTTTTACAATGCTTTGGGATTCTTGGTTATAGTGCATTTGCTGCTGGGACTTCCCTGAACGATTATCATAATGATTTGTGTTTACCTTTTGATACTGCCAGTTCACGCTTGTTGCTTCGGATTCATAGTTAAGCGGCCATTGACCGAGATAAATCGTTGCTCGAAAACCAATTGCCCACGGTGTCTTTGAAATGGATGTTTCATTTAAAATACGAATTAAGTCCGGATTTTGAATTGGCACATTGGACGTTTCAAGCAATTCTTGAGACAGTTCACTTGGCTGTAAATAAGGCGTATCTTGACTCGTATTTGGATTTGTATTCTCCTTTGCAATATGAAGCGTAGAACTAGGAATTTGCACAGTTGTGCTTGGCGTTTTCGTCTCCTTGTTTTTCGCTTCTGTTGTATGCAAACCTGAAAATGACAAGAAAATAGCGAACGTTACGATAGTTAATTGACGTAGCATATAAGAGCTCCTTTCAACCTCATAAATAGATGTATGCATAGTTTTTTCAAAGGAATAGCTCTTTATCCTGTTTTAGCCAAAGGGAATTATAACCAAAAAAAGCCGAACACTCCTCCAGCTCGACTTTTTCTTAGATTAAATAAAACCCAATTCCCATAATGATGTATGCACCTAATAAAACGGCACCTTCAAACCAGTTTGTATCTCCGTCATTTGAGATGGCCACAGTGACAAAGACTGCTGTTACCATGGCAATAAGCTCTGGCCACGTAAAGACAAGTGGCATTTGCTCCTCAAAAAGCAAAGAGATTAACACCAATACAGGGGCTACAAACATAGCTACCTGAAGCGTAGAGCCAATCGCAATCTCAACGGCCACACCCATCTTATTTTTCACAGCCATAATAATTGCAGATGCGTGCTCGGCTGCGTTTCCAACGATGGCCACGATAATAACCCCGATAAACAGCTCACTCCATCCGAAGCGAAGCGCAACCGTTTCAATTGTATGTACTAAGCTCTCTGCCACGTAAGCAACAGCGACGGTCGCAAGCAGCAGGACAAGGATTGCTCTACCTTTTGACCATTCTGGCTCTTCGTGTTCTTCCGTTTGCTCGCTTTTATGCTGATATACACCGCGGTGCGTTACTAGTTTAAATAATAGTGCGGCTAAGTAAAGAAGAATTAACGTGATTGATACGCCAACGCTTAGTACCATCGTCTTTTGATTATTCATTCCTTGAGAGAATACTTCTGGAATAACAAAAGCTACAATCACTGCAAAAATTAACAATCCAGAGTTATGGCGCGCATCGTATACGTTAAATTCCTGACGCTTAAACTTTAATCCTCCAATAAAGAAAGATAAGCCCCCAACAAGAAGCAGATTTCCCAAAACAGAACCCGTTAATGAAGCTAATACAACGCCGATCAATCCAGCTTTTAATGCGAAAATAGAAATGATAAGTTCAACGGCATTACCAAACGTTGCGTTTAACAATCCTCCGATTCGCGGTCCTGCGACCACAGCCAGACTTTCCGTAGCGCGCCCCATATATGCTGCCAAAGCTATAATGGTCAAGCAAAACACTGCAAACATGAGAACCTGCGACCAGTGTAGAAGATTACCAATCACCGATAGCGGAACACCAATGAGCACCATTATAAAAAACACTCGATTCATTCATATGCACCTACTTCTCTAAGTTAAATCCATTCACTCTACAAGCTTCGTCTTTCTAACGCTTGTTTATTCATTATCACTGTTACCTCTTTATTTTTTAAAGTTAAACTTTTTTATGAACAAAATAAATTCTTCTTTAAGAAAATGTTTAAAAAAAGGCCAAACTAGCAAAAGTAAGAAAGATGAAGAAAGGAATTGAGCATATGTCAGATGTAAAACAAAAAGTACTATCTATTTTAGATAACTATAAGGTTGGCACGCTTGCCACAATCCAAAATAACAAACCCTATTCTCGCTTTATGATGTTTTCTCACGACGACCTTGTACTTTACACAGCAACAAACAAAAACACGCACAAGGTTGACGACATTCAATCTAATCCATACGTTCATATTCTCCTCGGCTATGACGGCCAAGGCTGGAATGATCCGTATGTTGAAATCGAAGCAAAAGCTCTAATTGAAGACAACAAAGAACTAAAAGAAACGTTTTGGAACGACCATTTAAAAGAATGGATTAACAGCCCAGACGACCCAAACTACGTGCTCCTTCAGCTAACACCTGAAAATATTCGCTACTTCGAAAAAGCAGGTAGCGAACCTGAAGAGTTATAATCCTTTAAAAAGAGTTTGGGACATAACAAAATGATTGCTTCTAAGAGACGAACAATAGCTGTTCCAATCTTTTTGGTTTGTCT